>NC_007940.1:913245-1217660 GCF_000012385.1 Rickettsia bellii RML369-C | reverse complement strand
GGGATAAATCAGTTAAGTTTATAGGAAAAAGTTGATTCTTAAATGGAAAATCATTTGGATTGTATGTATCTCCTAATTCTTGTTTTAAATATATTTCTGTTAATTTTTTTATAAAGAGCTTTCTTAAGTCATAATCGGCTTTATTATTATTTATCAATGCTGTATTTATTTCAGTTTCTTCATATATTTCTTGATGTAAAATTCTAAAATTCTGCTGTATGGTATTATATATTTTAAAATATATAGATACTAATATTGAAAGAGTTAAAAATGAGCTGATACTATAAATTAACATATTTCTTCGTAATAAATATGCTCCATCTAAATAAAATTGCGAGTCTTTCTTAATACCCAATTTTAAATTTAAAATACCATTTGCTTCTACAAGTTTACTTTCAGTTAAATATTGATCTATATTTATTCTTTCGGAAAATATATCATGATTATTTAAGCTTAATTTATAAATTATAAAAGGAGGAAATATTTTATTTATGATTTCTTTTAAGTTGTGTAAATTAAATATGTATTCTTCTTTTTTATTTCTTACTCTTATAGAATTGGCACTTACTGTGATTAAATTCACAGTAGTTTTAGATTTAGGAATAACTTCAAAACCTTTAAATAAGAAGAATTCTTTATTTGGTATGGAGCTATTAAGAGCATTTTCTAGATCTTGTGTAAGTAAGCTTGATATACTACTCGCATAAGCTTTGAGTAATCCCTTATATTCTTTTTTTTGATAATATATTAAACAATAATAAACTGAAATATTAAAAATAAGAAAAATCAAAAATGCTATAATACAAGAAACTATCTTAATAATAGTATGTTTCACTAAATACCTTTACCTATTTTAGAGTAGTGTTGTTGCGAGCGGCTAAAAAGAACGGGGCAATTTATAAAAAACGCTTGATGTCATTAGCTCACTTGTTGTAGTGGTCTCTTTTATGGATTGTCCGCATGGATCATTTTCTCACCCTGTGGCTTGGGAACTGGTCCAGCTGAAAAATACTAGTATTTTTATTATTTTTCTGGATGCCTTAGGTACAAGAAATTAGATGACTACCTTAGGGTGCTTTTCGATCCACACGGGCAATGCCCTCTATATTAGGATGCAGCTTATGGCACAAGATACCATAAATAGATAACATATTATAGTTGACTGGATTGTCACGCTCATTTCGTTTGTCAAGCTCATGAAAATTGGGTGTCCATGCCACAATGTCGTCATGGTATGACGCAGTTGTTCTACTAATCCACATAATAGAACCTAGTTAGAAATGAGAAATCTACCTTTCCAATAAAGCCGACTAAATCCTTTAATGATAAAGGAAAAACCGAAATCATACAATAATGCATCCATTTTAGGGAAAAATTTTATAGTTTTTCTATCAAAAGTCAATTTTTAAATATAAATTTGTATAAAAAAGTTTAATTACATGCTTTATTTTGCTACTATTATGATATTAATATAATAAAAACAAAACTTCGTCATCTACTTTTCATTTATTAGGATTATATTATTATTCTTGTGCAGGGATTGTTTCGTGGATCAAAAAACGCTCTAAGGTAATCATCTAGTTGCTTGTACCTAAGGCATCTAGAAAAACAACTTTTAATACTAATAATTTTAGTATTTTAAGCTGGATCCTGCGATCAAGTCGCAGGATGAAACAGGAAAAATTGATCTACGCAACAAAGCCATAGGATGACAGGAGGAAACAATCCACGCAATAAAGCTATTTGTACAATTATCTAAATAGTCAGCATTACTAATTAAGTATACCTTTAATACTTCAAGATTTGGTAAATACTAAGATAGAACTTCAAAAATTGGTGACAGTTCTATAAGTACGCAGGTAGCCACGTATTAAGTAACTGCTGCCGCTCCTCGTCTTATGAACTCCTCGCTCTTTTTGAAGTTAATCTTCGTATAAGCCAAATTTCGGGATTCGTCTTTGCTCACTTATCTACGTTCCGCAGACTCACACCGCTTATTTGACTTACCAACTTTTGAAGTATTTGCGGTATATAGATATCGTCATAAGCTACACGACTGTAAGGAGCGTGGCAATCTAGGGAAAATAATAAAAATGCTATGCATTTTACTAGATTGCTTCGTCAAAACTTATAGTTTTTCCTCGCAATGACGATTTTATACTTAGTTAGTAATACCAAATAGTCTAATTATTTAAATTATGGCAATTGAGCTTTAGTATTTCTATACTTTTTGGATGCTGCTCCCCGAATTTCTTTATTTGATGATCACGAAAGTTTTTATAGAAAGATTTAAGAGGTACATGGCAGCTTGCTTTAGCAGCGTTTAAATACATAATACTTATCTCGTCTACATTTTTCATATTTTCTTTATAGTTATTCCAATATATGTTTTCTGCTATGCCGTAAGCTTCTACTGCTTCATCATTTTTATTAAGGCTAGCTAGTGCATTACCTTCAGCAACAAATGCTTTAGCCAAGCTTGTATCTGGTGATGTAATAATTTCCTTATTAGGTCTATTTGTATCGCTAATGAAAATTGTTTTAGCCTTTTCTGCATATTCTAGTGCTTCTTTAGGGTTTCCGAGACCAAGTTTTGCTTTTGACATTTGAGTAAAAACACGCCCAAATATCAGATGATTTTCTTTCTTAACTAACTTATTCATATCATATATTTGTTGTGCTTGAGAATAAGCTTCTTCATATTTACCAAGGTTATTTAATATATCTGCTTTAATAAGATATATATTGCTTAGAAATACATCTTGAGGATTTATTCCATTCTCTACAGCTGTATTTATAGTATTATTAATTTGTTCTAGTGCGTCATCATATTTACTTTGCATGGCGAACAATCTAGCTCTTGCAGAATATAAAGTTATAATATCGGCTTTATCAACCAACCCACCGTTAAACATATCCTCCATAATTTGAATATTATTTTTTGCTTCTTCAAGCTGACCGAGTTCAATATATGCCAGTGCCAAAGTATAATTTATATTACATCGGTAAGAATTATATCCTTGAATATCCTCATAAACTTTTTTAGCTCTTATATCATATTCAATTGATTTATGATGGTTTCCAAGATGCCTATAATATCCACCTATAAGACTTAAATATGAGGCATAATCGCATTTTTGATAATTTAAAATTACCTTTGCTATCATTTTCATTAAACCAATCTACTAATTTTTGAGCACTATATAAATCTAAAGAATTTATATATTGTGTTATCAAATTTATTTTTAGTCCTAAAATTACATTTATGGGTATATCATATTTTTCTGCGTTTTTTGTGATTATATCTATGTTACCTAATACTGTTTTAGCGTTTCTAAAAATACGTGCCTTTACCACGCTTGAAGGTACAGAACTTATATAATTAGTAACGACCTGATCAATAGATTCTTTATTATTAGTATATCCATTAATTTTTAATATTTTTTCTGCTATAACATCATGCATTTCAAATGTTGGATTATCTTCATTTGGCTCAATATTAGTGATTAAAGCAAATTTGGAAATATTATAAATGTCATCATCTAAATGATCCTTATCCGAAGTGATACAATTTAAAAATTCTTTTGAAAAACTTTGATTGTTAATTAAAGCTATTTCATTTAGTAATTTTCTAGCAGAAGTACTTAACTCATTAATAGCAAGTCTAATATTTAGCTCAATTTTATCATTAGCTCCTTGTATTTGCTTCTTATATTCATTTAAGCTTAAACCCTGTACCTGATTTAATATTTGTGATCCTTGAACCATAAGAATTGGATATCCTTTAAATTCTTGGGCTAAAAATTCTATCGATTCCGAATTATTACTTTCTAAAATATTTTCTATAAGCATTTTAGATTCTTTTTCCTCAAAAGCAGTAATTTTTACGATATTTGGTAATAATTCACTGTCCTGTGAACAAAATATAATATTGCCATTATGTTCCCAATTAATAAAATCTGCTATTTTTTTATTCTCGCCTACTTTTAAATTATCAAACACTAATAACCATTTATCTTTACTAGCTAGATAAGTCATTAATTCCTTTCTTACCATACTAATATTATCTGAAATGACTGCAGAATTTGCTTGAGCGTTAATAACTTTAGCAAGCTTCATTAACTGTCCATCAATATCTAAATTACAATCTATAAACCAAATAAGATCATAATCAGCCTTATTATCATAAGCGTACATCCTAGCAACCTGAGTTTTACCCATACCACTCACACCTAATATGCCTGATTGTTTATATTTGATTAAGTTACTTTTGATCTTTTTTATTTGTGATGTATGATTTATAAAATAGCTAACAGGTGTAACAAGATTAGATATTTGTTCTCTTGCGAATATATTCTTACTCATTAAGAGTATGATAGTCAGTAATATATATTTTTTCATAATCTTTGCTAATTCTAATTTTTAGATGTAAATATTTAGGGTTTTTTCGATCAAAAGTCAATAAAATTTTATTACGATACAAAATTAATGCTGCAACTTTTAATTTTCAACTAGATTATCTTGACTAAATCATAATAACATGCTCTTATTTCAAGTATAATCAAACTAAGTAATAAAATTAATTTGATTTATTAAGAAAAATTTATTATACTATTAATTTTTATTAACATGTTCATTGATCAAGATGGAAAATCCAACACAAAAATTTATATCTTTTTCAGAACATAAAGCTGATATAGAGCGTATAAAACAAGCAATAGAAGAAGGATGGGCAATAGTAAAACTAGTGCCTAATAAGGGACGTTTTATTGGTCTTTTGGAAAAAATTTCGCATGCAGAAGATGATGAAACCGTATATATCCCGCCAAGAAAAAAAATATTAGTTAATTAATATTTTTTCTATTGAAGTTTATATTATCATTTCCTTTTATTCTTTTCTTTTAAAAAGAGTATAAAATTGCTATTTTAAAAGAAAAGAACTACATAATGCCATCATTCGAACAAACAAAAATCTTACCTTATAAACCTCAGGAATTATTTAATTTAGTTTGGGATATAAAATCTTATCCTAAATTTCTACCTTGGTGTGTAGCTAGCAGAGTTATTTCAGAAAATAGTGAAGAAATCGTTGCGGATCTTGTGATTCAGTTAAAAGGTTTTTCAGAAAGTTATCGTTCTCATGTTACTAATAAAATAATAGATGATAAAGAATATTTCATTAATACCTTGGCTATTTCTGGGCCTTTTAAGTATTTAAAAAGTACTTGGCAATTTACTTCACATCCTGTAGGAACTGAGCTAAAATTTTTTATTGATTTTGAAATGAAATCGAAAATATTTGAGAAATTAGTTGGCAGCTATTTTATTAAAATAACCGAAAAAATGATTGCAGCTTTTGAAGAAAGGGCGAGAGGAATTATTAAGTAAGGTAAAGAAACTTTAATTTTACCTTACTTAATTGATAGAAAACTTATAATACAGCTTCTATAGCATTTCCTGATAATTGTACGTCGGTGCTACAAACATTATCATAAACAAAAGTTGCAGCTGCGGCTGCTCCATTTACTGCACATAAAGTACCTTCATAAACGGTAGATCCTGCGTCATATAATGCATGAGCAGTATTTTTTATGCACTCTACTACATTTTCAGAATTAGCAGCTACTGTAACTGCTACAGTACCTACCATACTAGCTGTAGGATGGAAAAATATTGTACTAGCAAGGCTTTTTACTATTACCTTTGCAAATTCTGGTAAAGCAAACCCAAAAGCATATCCTGTCATTACTGAGCCAGATATTTCTTTAAAAGTAATAAGACCTAAAAGAATTTGTGGTAAAGTTTTTACGGCATAACTTGCTGCTTCAGCAGAATGCTGACCACAATTTATAGCTGATTCTTGAGTATTATCAAGATGCGTTTTACTACTACTAGCAAAATAATTAAACATTTTAGAAAACATTAACTTTCTCCATTATTAAATTGAATTACCATATTTTATGGTTTCTAGAACTTAAGTAAAAACCACCATAAAACATAAGTAAATAAATGTCAACCATTTAGTTAAATATTATTAATAATTCATTTTCTATTTAGAGCAACTAGGTAAATTTCTGTTGATTCTTTGCGGCTGGATGATGGTTTGAAATGTTTGACAGTAGAGAATTCACGTTTCACTTTGTTTAAAAGCTCATTTTCAGCCCCACCACGAAAGATTTTAGCAATAAAATGACCGGAAGGATTTAAAACTTTTAAAGCAAACTCAAAAGCTTGCTCGCATAAAAGCAGAGTTCTTATATGATCGGTAGCTTTGTGACCTATAGTATTTGATGCCATATCACTCAGTACTATATCAGCCTTGCCTTTTAAAGCTTGTATAATCAATTCTTCAGTATCTTTTTCAAAGAAATCTTTTTGAAAAGATTCAACTCCAGGAATTGGTTCGATTTCAAGTAAATCGACTGAAATTATTTTATTTTTTAAATTACCATCCGTAGCTTTAATAAGTTTAGAAGCTACTTGACTCCATCCTCCTGGAGCTGCTCCTAAATCCACTACTTTCATATTTGGAGTGAAAATTTTAAATTTTTCATGAATCTCAAGAAGTTTATACGCAGCCCTTGATCTAAAGCCTTCAATGCGTGCTTTTGCAACATAAGGATCATTTAACTGACGCCTTAGCCAGTTACTAGAAGAAACAGTGCGTTTTTTAGAAGTCTTAACTCTAACAAACTTATTTCTATAACCGCTTAAATTATTTGTCATAAAATCTTTTATTTTCGTGTGCTATTTTATCTAATATAGAATTAACAAAGCCTATTTCGTGATCATTTAGCATATCATTTGCTATATCTGTATATTCATTAATTATTACTTTAGTAGGTATATCTGGAAAAAATAATAATTCACATATACCACTGCGTAATAAAGCTTGTAGCAAAATAGGTATATGATTTTGGTTTTTATCATTTACTAGATGATTACTTATAATTTCATCTATTTTATCAATATTTTCAAATACCAACTTTACCAACATTTTAAAATGACTTATAGTTAGTGATATTTTTATGGGTGAATCAGTCATAGAAGTATCGTTGCGATAAAAAGAAAGTACATTTTCTATTATATCATCTATATTGTCATTGTTCCGTAACATATGTTGATATATAGCTTGTATTGCTGCAATACGTGCAATCGACTTCTTATTGATTTTATTTGAACTCATAAAAAGGAATAAAGTTTTAAATTTAGTATACTATACTTTAAAACTACTTATTTGTATACTCGTTTAATTTGGAAAATTGGCTACGTCATTCTATAAATGTGCAGGTAGCAACGTATTAAGTCATTGCTGCCGCTCCTAATTTTATGAGCCGATTACTCTTTTCCAAATTAAACTTCGTCTACCTACATATTAATAATAAAAAATTATGTTATCTATAGTCGGATTTATTATAACAATTAGTATCTTGGTGTTTATCCACGAACTAGGGCATTATGCAGTTGCAAGATTCTTTAATGTAAAAATCGAAGAATTTTCGATAGGTTTCGGCAAAGAATTAATCGGTATTACAGACTCAAAAGGGGTTAGGTGGAAAATTTGTTTATTGCCCCTTGGGGGATATGTTAAGATTTATGGTTATGATCGAAACATTATGGATAAAACGCAAGAAATAAATGAAAAAGTAGCGTTTTATGCTAAGTCTTGTTTTGAGCGTTTTTTAATAGTTGCAGCAGGACCTTTAATTAATTATTTCCTTGCTATAATAATATTTGCCGGATTTTATTTTTGCCTTGGTAAAGTAGAAATTCAGCCTGTAATAGGGGAGGTAATAGCTGAATCACCAGCAGAAAAAGCTAATTTGCGAGAGGGTGATAGAATTGTTAAAGTTAATAATAAATTAGTTAAAGATTTTAGTGATGTACAAAAAGAAATACTAATTAATGGTTTAAATTCTTCTACTTTATTAATAGAGCGAAAAGGTGAAGAATTTACTGTTAGTATAATGCCTGAAGAAGTAGTTGTAGAAAAAGCTAGAAAAATACTGCGTATTGGTATTATGGCTAAAAATGAACCTGTTCACACTAAAATAGGGATATTATCAAGTTTATCGGAAGCAATATGTAATACTATAGATGTATCGGTTGTAACTTTAAAAGCAGCATTACAAATGATTGTAGGAAAGCGATCAGTAAGTGAAATAGGAGGTCCGGTAGCTATTGCAAAAGAATCAGGAAGAACTTTAGAACATAGTATAGAGATGTATTTACTATTTATAGCAATGCTTTCGGTAAATTTAGGATTACTTAACCTGTTACCTATACCGGTACTTGATGGCGGTCATTTATTATTCATATTATATGAAGCAGTTACAGGTAAATTACCGAATATTAAAGCTAGAAATATTTTATTACAAATAGGGATAATGATAATAATTTTCCTTACTGTAATTTCTTTTTCTAACGATATAAAAAATTTATTCTCTTAAGTAGGTAGATTTACTTGCTCTAGTTAATATTATTTACTATAGTGTACGTTTAACGCAAAAATTTTAAATAAATCTTATAAGAAGGTTTTAGGTGATAATCAGGTCAATTATTAAATTAGCAATTTTAACATTAACAATTTTTTACTATAACATTTCCTTAGCAGATTCAGTTATTCGTAAAATAACTATAGAAGGTAATCATAGAATTGAACGCTCTACTATTGAGAGCTATTTAAAGCTAAAACCTGGTGAAAGCTATAATAGTTTAAAAGAAGACGAAGCAATAAAACGCTTATATGCTACTTCACTTTTTAGAAACATCAAAATGGATATGTCAAGCGATGGTAATTTAATTGTTAGCGTTACTGAAACTCCATTTATAAGCAGTGTAGTGTTTAGAGGTAACTCTAAAATAAAAGCTAATATGCTATCTAAAGAGATTTATACAATGGCAGGTGAGTCTTTAAGCCAAGCTAAAATTGAATTAGATGTAAAAAAAATATCAGAAATTTATAAGCGTAGCGGACGTTTTGCTACTATAGTAACACCTAAAATTGAAGATTTAGAAAATAATAGAGTTAAGGTTATTTTTGATATCGCAGAAGGACCAAAAACCGGTATTAAATATATTTATTTTAGTGGTAATGAAAATTATAGCGATTCAGAGCTTAAATCTATTGTTTTAACTAAAGAATCTCGTTGGTTTCGTTTCTTAGATAGTAATGATACTTATGAACCTGATCGTATTGAATATGATAAAGAATTATTAAAAGAATTCTATCAATCAGTTGGTTTTGCAGATTTTAGAGTAATTTCGGTATCAGCTGAGTTAAATAATACCAAAGAATATTTCGTTCTTACATATTCTCTTGAAGAGGGGGAAAAATATAATTTCGACAATGTTACAATAGAAAACAAATTAACCAATATCGATATAACTCCTGTTAATAAAATTGTCAATATTAAGCAAGGTAGTGTTTTCAATATGAAAACAGTTGAAAATATTGCTGATAAAATTGGAGAATATTTTACAGCAGTAGGCTATCCAGCAGTGAATGTTTATCCTGATATTGTAAAAAATCCTGATCATACAATCAATATTAAATTTATTATAGAGAAAGCCGATAAAGTTTATATCAATAAAATTAATATTATTAATAACCTTAAAACTGAAGATCATGTTATAAGAAGAGAGTTTAAATCTGAAGAAGATGATATACTTAACCGTTCTTATATTGAAAAAGGAGAACGTAATCTTAGAAACTTAGATTATTTTGAGAAGATAGGAATTACTTTTGCTCAAGCAAAAACCAAGGATAAATATGACTTAAATGTTGATGTTGATGAAAAATCTACTTCTTCTGTCGGTTTTGATTTAGGGTATAACACCACAGGTGGGGTATTTGGACGCTTCTCTTTCTTAGAGTATAACTTAGTAGGTACAGGTAAAATACTTAATGCTGGGGTGCAGGTAAGTAAAAATACTACTAGCTATTATGGTGGTATTACTGATCCACATTTCTTAGATCGTGATTTATCCCTAGGTGTAAGCGGATTTATCAATAAAAGCGGTCGTGGTCAGAGTGTGCTTTCCAACACAGATCAAAATTATAGACAGCATTCTGTAGGTGGTAAAACTTCCTTAGGTTATGAAATTAAAGAAGATTTAAGTCACGAAATAGATTATTTAATTAAACGTGATACTTTGAGTGCTCCATCTCCATCAAGCTCAATATTTTTACAGGAGCAAATGGGTAAGTTTATTACTTCTGCTATTGGTCACACTATTGCTTATGATCAAAGAGATAGTAAAATTATTGCGAAGAATGGTTATTTAGTAAGTGTTAGTCAAGAATATGCTGGTATTGGAGGTGATAATAAATATCTGAAACATGAAGTTGATGGTAAATATTATAAATCTTTCATACAAAATAAGCTTACTTTAAAACTATCTGCTTCTGGAGGTGATATTGCAGCACTCGGCGGACGAGTTATTAGAATTTCAGATCGCTTTAATTTAGGTGATTATAGCTTAAGAGGTTTTGCTAGCGGTGGTGTTGGACCACGTGAAAAAGTTACTAATGAAGGTTTAGGCGGTAAAAGATATTATACATTTTCTACTGAACTTAACTTCCCAACTCCAGTACCTGAAGAATTTAACCTCACTGGTGCAGTATTTATGGATTTAGGAAGCTTATGGGGAGTAGGCTTAAATAAAGCAAAATATCAAAGTCCAAATGGTATCTATAATGATAAGTCACTTAGAGCATCAGTTGGTTTTGGATTTATTTGGGTAACACGCTTTGCACCAATTAGAATGGATTGGGGTTTTGCGGTTAAAAAGAAGAAATACGACGATACGCAGCATTTCCACTTAAGATTTTCTACGCATCTTTAGTGGTATTATAATCTAGTTTGCTTCAGGCTTGCATAGCTTGAAAAAAGTGTAAAATGTCATCCTAACGTAGTCGTTGTGCTTGCGTGAAGTAATTTTTCCTTTCTCATCCCGTGGCGGCATTGCCCTCATGGATCATTTCCTCCTGTCATCCCGTGATTTATTCACGGGATCCAGTTAAAAATATCAGTAATATTGATATTTTTAGTTATTTTTCTGGATCTAGTTCCCAAGCAACTAGATGACTACCTTAGGGCGTTTTTCGATCCATGCAAGCAAACCTCACGAGGGAATGAAATCGAAGCCATACAACAATGCCGCCATGGCATAACACAGATGTGAAACCGAACCACACCACAATGCCATGCGAAAATTGTATTAAGGACGCATTGTTAGGTTCGTGAAGAAAAATTGGTATTACTAACTAAATATAGATATCGTCATTGCGAGGAAAAACTATAAGTTTTGACGAAGCAATCTAGTAAAATGCATAGCATTTTTATTATTTTTCCTGGATTGTCAAGCTCCTTGCAGTCGCATAGCTTATGACGATATCTATATTTAGTTAGTAATACCAAAAAATTAAATTAATTTTCCTTTACAGAGCCTAGTACTTCCACAATAATACTTTCAAAATAATTTTCTTATTTTAAATTCTTGCCGATGTAGCTCAGCTGGTAGAGCGGTGCATTCGTAATGCGTAGGTCTGGGGTTCAAATCCCCACATTGGCACCGTAAACACAAGATGAATTATTAACAATCCTACATAATTAAACTCAATTGGATTGGACAACATGCATTAATACAAACGCTTATAACTAATAGGCAAACTGGCGAACAACTAGCTACCTGCTCTCAATTCAGGATATACTGCTAATAAATGAAAAGTTGGGTAGACGAAGTTTTATTTGGAAAAGAGCATGGAGTCTGTAAGCCGAGGAGCGGAGCGTACAAAAGGTACGTGAGCATCTGAAGGATACAAAGACGACATAGCCAATTTTTCAAATAAAACGAGTATACTATAGTCGGTTCAATTTGATGATTTAATAGAACTAATTAATTCCATTATCGCATTTATTTCAAAAAGGTTGCATATGTTGTTTAAGTTATCATCTATATTAATTTTATCAAAAGCTTTATAATATTCTTGCAAAAGTAAATTTTCTAAATAGTTAGTAAGCGAATCAGCAAATTTTTGATTAGTATAAGTTTTTTTTTGCTTTTTAAAATCTTCTAATAACACTAGGTTGTCCTTAGAATCATTCGCATGGATAATATTACTCTGATCGGATTGAGTAAAATAATTATAAATTTTTTGTATTTTATCAGTATATTGGTAATTAAGCATATAATCAATTTTACTATAAATATACATTGATCTTAAAAACATTAGATTTTGATATTCTGGAATTTTAGGATAGAGATATTCACCTTTCCAATAAGTCCATAAATTAGATGAAAAAAAAACTAAAACATATCCTCCGGCATAATGTAAATTATTAAACTTTATATCATCTTCTTCAAATAAAGAAGACAAAGCTTTTGAAAATGAGTCAACCATCTCTTTTATTATAGTTTGAGTATCAATTTTAATAGAAATATTAGGATATTTCTTAGTTACTTCTTGTTGAAAAACTTTAAGGGTAGGAAGTGCTACTTTTTTAATTTTAAAAATTAAGGAAGAGTTATAGATTAATTTTGAATATTCTTCTTTTTTTCTTTGCATGAGTGAATCTAATCTAAAATGTTACTATGGGACTCTGAAAAAAATAATTTAAAATCTAATGACTCACCCAATCGCCCTTATCGTTTTTATGATATTTCTTTTCCACAGCTGACCATGCTACTTTATGTGCAACAGTTTCTCTAGAATCGTTATCCCGTCTTTTTTTAGGAGATTTATATTGTTCAAATGCATGGTTAAAAGCTTCACGATAAATATCTTGAGCATGCTTTGGAAGATGATTTTTGACTGAATCGGGTAGGTCGGTATTGTTTTTGTAAGGCATAAAAAACCTCTGATATATAGTATTGTTTGGTGTCATTCTAGCGTGAGGTTTGTCAGCGTGGATTAGTTTTTCCGTCTGAGCTAAGGAAATTACAAAGTAATTGACGAAGCAAGGAAGTAAAAAAATGCTAACTTATAGCATTTTTTAGCTGAACCTAGTTAGCAAGCCACGGGATGCATTGTTGCGTAGATCATTTTCTCGTCATTGCGAGGAAAAACTGTAAGTTTTGACGAAGCAATCTCATTATTATTTCCTGAGATTGCCACGTCGCTTCGCTTCTCGTAATGACGACTTAGTATTCACGTAACAATGCCGCCACGGGATGACAGGGGAAAAATCGAGCCATGCAACAAGACCAGCATCAAGCGGGAATAGAATGACACATAAAATATTTTATAACATCAGAGGTTTTATTTCTAGAAAAAAGTTAAACTTAATTTTATGACCACAAACTTTTCATTTTGTTAAAAAAGCTGCCGTCATTTTCTTTTTCATTGGCGGATTCTCCTCTCAATTCTTCTAGTAATTCTCGTTGTCTTTTTGATAAATTTTTAGGTACTTCAACATGCACATGTGCAAGCATATCGCCTCTAATAGTTGATCTTATTTTAGACATACCTTTGCCGCATAATCTTAGCTGATCACCGTTTTGCGTACCTGCTGGAATGGTTAAGTTAACTTTGCCGCCTTCAATTACTGGCACCGCTACTTCTCCGCCAAGGGCAGCATTTACAAAACTAATAGGTAGTTTGCAATGTAAATTTGCTCCATCTACCTTATAAATATCATGAGGTTTTATTGCGATATCAACATATAAATCGCCATTATTGCCGCCTCTAATACCTGCTTCGCCTTCGCCTGGATGTCTTATTCGAGTGCCATTTTCAACACCTGCGGGAATATTCACCGATAAGTTTCGTTGCTTATGATAACGCCCTAAGCCGTGGCATTTTTTACAAGGGTTCTTAATGATTTGACCATTACCTTGGCATTTATGACAAGTTTGTTCAATCATAAAAAAGCCTTGCTGAACTCTAGTTGCACCTACGCCGCCACAAGCATCGCAAGTAGTTGTAGTTTCACCTTTTTCAGAGCCGCTACCATGACAAGTATCGCATTTTACTTCACTGGAAAAACTAATATTTTTTTCTACGCCATGAAATGCTTCTTCTAAATTAATCGTAAGATTATATTTTAAATCAGAGCCTCTAACCTTGCTTGAAGTTGGCTTTCTTCTGCCACCACCGCCCATAAAGTCGCTAAAGAAATCACCAAATATATCGTTGATATCAGCACCAAAAGGATGACCGCCCTGACTGCCTGCTCCGCCTCTTGCTTGTTGATTTTGGAAAGCATCATGTCCAAATCGGTCATAAGCTGCTCTTTTCTGTTCGTCTTTTAAAACCTCATAAGCGGCATTGATTTCTTTAAATTTTTTCTCGGCGTTTGTATCACCAGATGCGGCATTATCAGGGTGATATTGTTTAGCTAGCTTATGATAGGCTTTTTTAAGATCAGCACTATTTGCTGTTTTGCTAACTCCAAGGATTTGGTAATAATCTTGTGACATGAAATTATATTATATGGTTGTTTGGGGCTATGTATAACTAATAAAACGTCATTGCGAGGAAATTACAAAGTAATTGACGAAGCAATCTCAGGATGTTTAATGAGATTGCCACGTCGCTTCGCTCCTCGCAATGACGTTCTACTTTACTTCTTCTCTACATCTTCAAAGTCTGCGTCTACTACTTTTTCGTTGCTAGTAGTATTTTCTTCAGAAGCACTACCCGCAGCACCAGCGTCGCTTTGAGCTTTATACATTGCTTCGCCAATTTTCATACTAGCAGCGGTTAAGCTTTCGGTTTTTTCTTTAATTAATGAAGCATCTTCTGAATCTAAAACAGCTTTTAAAGCAGATAAAGCTTCTTCTACGCCTCCTTTATCTTCAGACGATAATTTATCACTATAATCTGTTAAAGTTTTCTCGGTAGAATAAATTAAGCTATCAGCAGCGTTTTTTGCTTCAATAAGCTCTTTATGCTTTTTATCCTCATCTGCATTTTTCTCAGCATCTTTAACCATTTGCTCGATTTCAGCATCGCTAAGACCGCCGGAAGCCTGTATTGTTACCCTTTGTTCTTTACCACTAGCCTTATCTTTCGCTGAAACATGTACTATGCCGTTTGCATCAATGTCAAAAGTTACTTCTATTTGTGGTACACCACGTGGAGCAGGAGGGATTCCTTCTAAATTAAATTGACCAAGCATTTTATTATCTTTTGCCATTTCACGCTCACCTTGGAATACTCTAATAGTTACTGCATGCTGATTATCATCGGCAGTAGAAAACACTTGGCTTTTCTTACTTGGAATTGTGGTATTACGATCAATTAATCTTGTAAACACACCGCCTAAAGTTTCAATACCAAGAGATAGAGGTGTAACGTCTAATAATAATATATCGGTTACTTCTTTATTTAATACTCCGCCTTGGATAGCTGCCCCAAGAGCTACAACCTCATCAGGATTCACGCCTTTATGCAGGGCACGCCCGAAGAATTTTTCTACTGCTTCTTGTACTTTCGGCATTCTGGTCATACCGCCAACTAGCACTACTTCTTGAATATCAGAAGCTTTTAAACCTGCATCCTTTAAAGCTTTACGGCAAGGTTCTATGGTTTTCTCAATTAAATCATCGACTAATTTTTCAAGTTCTGCTCTAGTAAATTTAATATTTAAATGTTTTGGACCGCTATTATCAGCTGTAATATAAGGCAAATTAATATCGGTAGTTAATGCAGATGATAATTCTTTTTTAGCTTTCTCAGCTGCTTCCTTTAAACGTTGAAGTGCGAGCGGGTCATTACGTAAATCAATACCACTTTCTTTTTTGAATGTATTTATTAAATGCTCTAATATTCTTGTATCAAAATCTTCACCACCAAGGAATGTATCGCCGTTAGTTGATTTTACTTCAAAAACACCATCACCAATCTCAAGAATTGAAACGTCAAATGTTCCGCCACCAAGGTCATAAACTGCAATAGTTTTACTTGCTGATTTATCAAAACCATAAGCAAGAGCTGCAGCAGTTGGTTCGTTGATTATTCGAAGTACTTCAAGCCCTGCGATTTTACCAGCATCCTTTGTTGCTTGACGCTGTGCATCATTAAA
Organism: Rickettsia bellii RML369-C; assembly: GCF_000012385.1. Taxonomy (NCBI): domain Bacteria; kingdom Pseudomonadati; phylum Pseudomonadota; class Alphaproteobacteria; order Rickettsiales; family Rickettsiaceae; genus Rickettsia; species Rickettsia bellii. The sequence goes on along the minus strand of NC_007940.1, from coordinate 1,201,629 downwards.
GTAAGCAGGCACAGTAATAACTGCTTGTGTTACTTTTTCACCTAAATAATTTTCAGCTGTTTCTTTCATTTTTTGTAAAATAAAAGCACTAATTTGGCTAGGCGAATGTTTTTTCCCTTCAACTTCAACCCATGCATCACCATTATCAGCTTTAACTATATTATATGGCACTATTTCTTGATCTTTTTTAACCATTGGATCGGTAAAATTTCTACCGATTAATCTTTTTACTGCATATACAGTATTACGCGGGTTGGTTACAGCCTGTCTTTTAGCGGACTGCCCAACTAATTTTTCACCATTTGCGAAAGCTATAATCGACGGCGTAGTTCGCTCACCTTCAGAGTTTTCTATTACTTTTGGCTCCTTACCTTCCATCACTGCAACGCAAGAGTTGGTAGTTCCAAGATCTATACCTATTACTTTTCCCATAAATCCTCTATTAATTTTTTATTTTGTTTATTGCTTTTTATTTGATATAGTGCTGCTTTAATCATTTTACAAGAGGTGTTAATGAAAAAATTATTAATTTTACCAAAAATTTTATTTATCGTTAATCTATTTTTATTAAATAATATAGTTTTAGCGTCGCCGGAAATAAGTAGTACTATATTTGAAAAAGCTAAGAAAGCTATTGTGACGATTGATACTAGAATTGCTGTATCAGCTTATGAAGATACAAATAGCTGGACAGGGACCGGATTTATTAATGATAAGAAAAATGGTTATATAATTACTAACACTCACGTTATTGGGCTTAGTGCAATCGGTACTTATTTTGTTACCTTTTATAATGGTGAGCAAGCTGAGGCAAAATTAATATATTATGATATTTGGCAAGATTATGCCGTTTTAAAAGTAGCTGGTAACGATATACCAGAGTCAGCAATGGAAATACCTTTTTCTAACGAATCTCCAACATTAAACCAGAAAGTTTTTGTAGTTGGTAACACCGAAGCACAAGGTTTTTCTTTCCATACAGGTTATTTATCTGATCTATATAATATTGATGGTATGATGCCGCAAGGTACTTATATAATTAATTTAAATGTTACCGGCGGTGCTAGTGGCTCACCAGTGTTAAACGATAAAATTGAGGCTATAGGTGTATTATATGGTGGTGGTAAGACCTACTCTTTAGCATTGCACGGCGATTATGTAATCCGCACTTTAGAAAGCTTAAAGAATAATAAAGAACCAATAAGACAGCATATGGGGATAATAAGCGATCTATATTCATTAAATAAAGCTGTTAGACATAATAATTTTCCTAAAGAGGAAATGGATAAATATATAAAGAAATTTCCCGATAGTAGAAATAGAGTTATAAGCGTTAAGACGGTTTTAGCTGGTTCGCCTGCTGAAAAGGTCTTGAAAGCCGGTGATATTATTTGGGCTATTAATGATAAAGAGCTAGGTGGTAATTTAGCGATGTTTGATAGAGAAATGGACAATTCTAAAAACGCCGTTACGAAACTTGTTATATTCCGTGATGGGAAAAAGCTTGAACAAACAGTTAATTTATATAACGTCAATAATAATAAAATCAGTAGAATGGTAAATTTTGGCGGTGCTATATTTTTTGAAGTAGATGATTATTTTAGTAATAAATCAGGTATTCCGCTTAAATCTTTAGCCATAGCTTCAGTTCAATCTGGTAGTAGCTTTAGTTCTATACCAACATTTTTCACTAAAGATTATAAAAATGTTTATAGACTGCAAATTTTTGAGATGAAAGATTTGAAGCTAAATAATCTTGATGATTTAATAAAGCTTATGCCAAATATTACTAAAGATAAATTTATAACTATAAGGTTTAAAAATTATCAACCATATTATGCTCATTTTGGTTACAATAAAATTATTTCGTCTCATGATGAAATGAGTGCAGATATAACTTTAGATTCCATAGATACTAAGCCATATATACTTAAATATAATAATGTTTCTTATGAATGGAATACAGAAAATATAAAGCTTCAGTAACTAATTTAGTTGTGATAAATTAACAATCGTTAATCAATTAAATAATATCAAATTCAACTCTGTTTATTGCGTTGTTTCTTCTAAATTTATAAACTTTAAATTACTAAGAATTTAATTTTTATCAATTTAGGAGAAATAATGACTCAACTACTCCCTGCACCCAATAATAATATATATAATTCGCTTACATCTGAAGATATAGATATGATAATAGAGTGTCTAATATCAGAAAAAGTATCGTCAAAATTGGATTTAGCATTTTTTAAAATAATAAACCCTAGGGCATTAAAACACTATGTTAATGGTTGTAATAAAGAACTCATTAAAAATATTTTTTGTCACGCATTTGAGAATGGTGAAAAGGAATTAGTAGCAAATATGTCGGAAATAGAACCTAAGCTAAAAAATTTTTTGCCAGAATTATTAGGAAGTGATCAATCCTCATTAGATGAAGTTTAAAAAAGCCTAAACCATTATAATTTATTATTTTAAGCTCTAATTATTATAATTTAGGAAAAAAAATGAAGAAGCAACAAAAACAATTATCCGTACCTAGTTTAGATTTAAGTGCTACAAAAAAAAAAAGCAAATCGGAAGATTTACTACCTCCACCTAATTCAGAAGAAGATAGAATAACTACACCTACTTCAGCACCAATTCTCTCAGATTGTAAAGAATTAGATTTAAAAGATTGTGAGAATTAAAAAAAAAATGAATTAAAAAAATATTTTAGGTCTATCACTGAACATAATAAAAGTATTTTTTGTCAAGCAGTAGAACAAAATAAGAAAGAATTAGTAAAAAATATACTGGCAATAAATACTGATTTGATAGACGTAAAAACTAAATTAGAGGGACATAATATTCTGCATAAAGCTCTTGCTGGTATAGTAGACGTAGAGATGGTAAAAATATTATTGGAAAATGAACCTTATTTAGTAGCAAGGATAGACAATCAAAGTCTAAATCCTTATATGTTCGGTGAAAGATATGGTTTTGGCATAGAAGCTCAAAATGAGCAAAATAGTAAAATTAAAAAAGTAATAGAACATTATGAGAAAAAAGTTGCTAGTGGTAAAGTACCTATTAGAGAATCAAAATCATTATTTATTAAAGATACTAAAGAAACTCCAGATAGTTTAAAGTTTTTGCAATATTTATATGATAAAGGAAATGAAGAAAATTTAAAACTTTATATAGCTGTTAATTTAAAACAAAATAAAGATGTTTTTTATCAAGCAGTGATGTCAAATAAAAAAAAGTTAGTAAAAAAGATATTAAGCTATAATCCTAAATGTATAGATTATACTAATTCGGAAGGTCATAATGTACTGCATATAGCACTTAAAAATAAAGCAAAAGCAGATGCAGAAATGATAGAAATATTACTGCAATGTAAACCTAAACTAATAACAGAGAAGAATAAGGAAAATTTGACTCCTCTTATGTTTGGAGAAAAATATGGCTTTAGTGAAGTACTATCAAAGAAAGAAATTGATAAAATAAAAGCAATACTGAAAGACTATGAGAGAGATGCTATTAGGTATGATTCGTATTTGCCTGATCCGCCTAATGAAAAAATGGTAGATTTCGAGGACGAATTACTAGGAAATAATTTAGGAGGGGTTAATGGGACAGAACTATAACATAAATAATAATGATGAGGGGATAACGCCTGAAAATACGTTACAATTTTTTAAAGATAAACTGTATCTTTGTGAGAACAATATATGCTCTATGACCAAGAATAGTAGGGATAAATTAAAGTATAGTGAGAAATTAATATTAGATAAGGTATTAAATTTAGCAATTAAAAATGAAGAGTATGTATTACTTAATGAAATGATAAAACTAGTACCTGTTTTAAAAAATTATATGTATGAAAAAGGGTTTATGGATGATAATAATTATTATGTTCTGCCTATGGGAGTGGATGTTGAAGTGTTGCCAAGCTAGATCGTTATTGTTCATATATCATTCCTGTTTTCACAGGAATGATATTGATAGATTTATAATTCGGTGACCGGTATAGTTTTTACTACTATGTTTCCATCTGCACCCATTACCTCAACATTATGCCATTCTGTTTTAGGGTAGTAATTATCATTATTAGTTGCTGCTTGTAAGGAAAATTTTTGTGATAACTCTATTAGCTTTTTCTCATATAATTTGAAAGATTTTTCTAAATCTTGCTTGGTTATATTGTTTATAGCTGTATTTCTAGCATTGTCCATTTTTGGTTTAGCAAAATTTTTTATGAGTTTGAAGAAATTTTTTGCTCCTTTTAAATTAATATTTATCATATAACATGGTCCTAAATTATTTTGAATCGGCAATATACAAATCTTGTTTAAGCGTGTCAACATAAATTAATAAATCTTATACTAAATATTAATAAAAAGTAATTATCATAATTTCCTTTCACAAAAGCAAAATAAACTGATATTAATATAAAAAGATGTTAGGGGGTTATTTGTTATCCATGGCTTGTACCTAGGTTGTTGTATAACTCGGAAAATGCCTTATATGTCATTCCCGCATAGGCGGGAATCCAGCATAAAGAGAGATAAATCGAGCTTTTAGTTTTAAAAACTTATTTTCCTGGATTCCCGCCGTTGCTAAGAATGACATAAAACAAAAACTGTCCTGTACTATTGGACAAGCCACGGGATGACATTGGTTCAACTAGATTGCTTCATTGAAACTTTCGGTTTCTTCTCGCAATGACACTTATAATCCAACCAGCATCTTGTAATCAAAAAAAGTCTAAAAAATTATGCGTTATTTATTTATTGTTTTCTTACTCTTATTTGTAAATGGTTGTAATTTAAAACCTGTTTATAATACAGAATATAGTAATAGTGAGGTAGTTAAAAATTTAGAATCTATTGAGGTAGAGCCTATTAAAACAATAGAAGGGTCTGAATTTTATCACCGATTAACAAGTATCTTGCCACAAAAAACAAAAGCAAAATATATTCTTAAAGCAGAATTAGCAGGGGCTACTACGCCTGCTACCATAGAAAAAAACTCGAATGTTTTAAGGGAGTATATCAATCAGTCAGTCAAATACCAATTAGTTGATATAGAAAGCCAAAAAGTATTAATCAAAGAAAAATTTTATCAATCAACATCATATAATTCTATTTTTACCCCCTATGCTTCAAGTGTTGAACGAGATGAAACAGGAATAGACCTTGCCTATGCGGCAGCTGAGGAAATTCGCAGCAGAATAATTTTATACTTTACTCGAAATAATAATTTATGAAATTCTATTTTTCGCAAATTAATCGTTTATTTGAATTAATAGCCAATGGTAAGGTTAAGGCTCTATTATTATATGGTCCTGATAAAGGTTATATAGATAAAATTTGCCGTCACTTAGTGAAAAAGTTTAACATGCTGCAAACTTCTATAGAATATAGTGACCTTAATATTTCTTCTTTAGAGATATTACTTAATTCGCCTAACTTCTTTAATCAAAAAGAATTAATTAGAATTAAAGGCGTAGGAAATTCGATCGATAAGAATTTAAAAGTAATTCTAAATGATAATTATATTAATTTTCCTGTATTTATTGGTGAAGATATTACCTCAAGCAGCAGCTTTAGAAAATTTTTTGAAACTGAAGAATCACTAGCTTCGCTTGCTTGTTATCATGATGATGAAGCAAAGATTGAGAAGATAGTTTTAGAAAAATTAGCTAAATGTAATAAAATTATAGATAGGGAAGCACTCATTTATTTAAAAAATCATTTAAAAGGGGATCATGAGTTAGTTTCCAACGAGATAAATAAGTTGATATATTTTGTGCATGATAAACAAGAAGTTACCTTAAATGACATTAAAGAGGTGCTAAGTAGTGAGATCATAGCTAATGGTAGCGATTTAGCAATGTACTTTTCACAAAAAAATTATGTCAGTTTTTTAAAAGAACTAGATATATTAAAAAAGCAAAATATAAATGAAGTGCTGATGATTAGAGCCTTAATAAGGCATTATCTAAATTTATATATAGTGTTGGCGAAAGTAAAAAATGGGGAGCGTGTTGATTCTGCAATAAAATCGCTATCACCGCCTATTTTTTATCAGTATATTAATGATTTTACCAAAATAGCAAATAGCCTTAATCTAGCTGAGTGCTTGAAGACTTTAAGAATATTGCAACAAGCGGAAGTGGATTATAAATTAAATCCTGCCGGGTTTGATCTTTTACAAAAAATCGTTGATGTCATCCCTGCTTTTAGCTACGAATGACATTAAAGGAATATATCATTATGCCAAGACCTGATTTTTCTGATCCTGATAAACAAATTCAAGAGATAATTAGAGTTAACCATGCTGGTGAGTATGGAGCAAGAAGGATTTATCAAGGACAGTTAAAATATACTAAATCTCAAAATGACTATGTATTAATTAAAGAGATGCTAGAGCAGGAAGAAGTGCATCTAGATTATTTTGAGAAAAAATTATTAGAAAAGAAAGTAAGACCTACTGCCTTATTATCTTTTTGGCATCATTATGGATTTTTACTTGGGGCTGTATCTTCTAAAATTGGTACAAAAACAGCAATGTTAGTTACGGAGAGTGTAGAAGAAGTAATAGAGAAGCATTATGCACAGCAAATAAATTATTTGGAAAATAAAGGCATTGAACCAGAATTATTAGATAATATTGTAAAATTTCGGTTAGATGAGATTGAACATAAAGACACAGCTATAATAAATGATAGCGAGCAAGCAATATTTGCAAAAGCAACAAGTAGCGTAGTAAAAGCGATTTGTAGAATTGCTATTAAACTAAGCAAAAAGATTTAATCCTCACTGCCGTCATATCCAAGAAGTTCTAAATATATATTTTCTATGTTTAGGTTAGATTCTGAAGTTTAATAGTCTTCATGTATTAGGAATTAAGAAAAAATAGGGTGCCAGGGGTTAAGCTCCGTTGTTACAATATAACAACCTCCATTATACTTCATGATTTTACTCACTTATAATAACAGACCCCTGGCATAAACTTGACTTATAAGTTTTTGACAGATTGGTCTTGCAACAATGGAGCTTAAACATCATTAGCATTTCATATATTAGTTGAATAATATAAATAGTCAAGAGGCTTTAGTTGTTATATTGATAAAAAATGTAATTTTCAGTTAATAAGCACTATTTTTATATTTTTTGGCTGATATTTTGTGGTAAAATTTGCTTTTAAATAAATAATAATTTATATTTACGTATGTAATCAGAAATAAAAAAATAAAATATGAATAATTCTCATCCTACTACTAAGTCACATTTATTTCATATAGTTGATCCAAGCCCTTGGCCTATTTTAACTTCATTCGCTTTGCTTATTTTAGTTGCGGGTGGCGTTTCATTTATGCATAGCTATAAATTTAACCATTACATATTAGCTTTTGGAGTTATTTCAGTGGCTTATTGCTTATATTCTTGGTGGAGAGATGTAATAAAAGAGGGAATAATAGATCATAGTCATACCGAGCCTGTTAGACATGGTCTAAGAATTGGGATGGCTTTATTTATTTTAACCGAAATAATGTTTTTTGGAGTATTTTTTGCATCTTTCTTTAAATCAAGTTTATCGCCTGTTGGTCTTTTAGATGGTGTATGGGTAATAAAACAAGGCGTATGGCCGCCACCTAACATTAAAGTTTTTGATCCATTTGATATTCCTTTTATTAATACTTTAATATTACTTTTATCTGGTACTACTGTTACTTGGGCTCATTATGCCTTAGAAGAACGTAATCAAAAAGATTGTGTAACGGCTCTTGGTCTTACTATAATTCTTGGAATATTCTTCACTTGTATGCAAGCATATGAATATTACCATGCGGCTTTTAAATTTACTGATGGTATATATCCGTCTAATTTTTATTTAGCAACTGGCTTTCATGGTGCACATGTAATTATAGGTACTATATTTTTAATAGTATGCTGTTTCAGGGCGAGAAGAGGTGACTTTGCTATTAAAAATAATGGGCATTTAGGATTTGAATTTGCAGCATGGTACTGGCATTTTGTTGATGTAGTATGGTTATTTTTATTTACTTTTGTATATATATTTGGTAGTTAGTCATAGACTATAGACCATAATATGTGATTATAATGTTACTTAAAACAAGTATTTTTGCAATATTTTGGTATATTAATTTAAATTACATATATTTATAGGTTGATTTATATGTAAATAGAATATACATTAATCTTTAAATAACTAATCATAATTGAGGTAAAAAATATGAATTTGCGTAAATTAAATGAAGAATTAATTGATTACAACATGTCGCTACGTCTATTATTTATGGTACTTGGTTTAGCTATTATAACAATGTCCATGGATAGTTTAGCTGCAGCTAGCGTTGGTGATCCAGTAGGTGCGGCATTATGTAATGTAATTTTAGTATTTAGAGGTAATACAGCAAGAGGTATTGCCGTTGTTGGTATAATCGTGCTAGGTATTCAAACACTTAGAGGAAAACTACAATGGGAAGTAGCTTTAGTTATAGTTGCGGCAATTATAATATTATTTAAAGCTCCAGACATAGTATCTATGGTATCAGATAGTACTGGTAATGCTAATTGTGGTACCACCAGCGTTACTTCGTAATTGTTAACATTTAAGTTCTAAAGATAAAGTACTCATAAGATTTGCTCTTATGGGTACTTTTTCTTTTTTTAAGATTTAAAAGCTCAAACATTATAAATTCTAGTTTCTATTAAAATAATAAAAACCCTTATCAAAAACACACAAAACCTAGCAAAAATATATAAGTTTACAAAATTTTAGAAATTGAATTCTTGAAATCCTTTAAACCTATATGTATATTTAGGTATTAACTGAATTTTAAGTTCTTATGAAATTAGCAAAAATATTAAGTGCCCTTTTATGCTTAGGGCTAATTCTAAACGGATGTAAAAGCAAAAAAAGTAACGATGATTTAGTTACTCCTATTTCTACTCTTTATAATGAGGGTGTTACTCTGCTTGAGAAAAAGAAGTATAAAAATGCTGCTGAAGAATTTGAAAAAATATTTTATCAGCATCCGGGTAATGAATTTACGCCGCAAGCAGAGTTGATGCAGGCATACTCATTATTCCTTGCTGCTCAATACGAAGAGGCAGTTGATGTACTTGATATTTTCATTAATTTACATCCTGCAAATGTTGATATTGCTTATGCATATTACCTTAAAGCTCTTTCATATTATATGCTAATTTCTGATGTGAATCATGATCAATCTAGAACTTTCTTGGCTAAAGATAGTTTTGAAGATCTAATTACAAAATTCCCAAATACTAAATATGCTATTGATTCATCTTTAAAAATTGATTTAGTAAATGATCATTTAGCTGGTAAAGAGTTAACAATTGGTAGATTCTATTTAAAGAAGAAGAATCCAATGGCAGCAATTAATCGATTTGAAGAAGTAGTCGAAAATTATCAAACTACCTCTCATTGTGTAGAAGCACTTTATCGTTTAACTGAAAGCTATATGATGCTTGGATTATCGGATGAGGCAATGAAATATGCTTCGGTTCTTGGTCATAACTATCCAGATAGTAAATGGTATAGCTATGCTTATAAATTAATTAAAGGATACAATATTGGTAAATAAATAGTATGTATACGAAGATCAATTTCAAAAAGAGCAAGGAATCCACAAGACGAGGAACGGAGCGTATATTAATACGTGAGTACCGCAGTACTTGTAGGACGACGATGCCAATTTTTGAAATTCATCGAGTAGACTATGTTTCATAGTCTTTCAGTTAAAAACTTTATCCTGATAGACGAGTTAGAAATCGAATTTACTAATGGTTTATGCGTTATTACCGGCGAAACCGGTGCCGGTAAGTCTATTTTACTTGATGCTATTTTATTTTGTTTGGGCTATAAAACTTCAAGTGCCGGCATAATAAAGCATGGGAAAGATTATGCAGCCGTTAATATAGTCTTTTCATTAAATGATGAAATAAAAAATTTCCTAACTCAAAATTTCATTGAATTAGAGGAATCGCTACTTATAAAATGTGTCCAAAAAGCAGAAGGACGCAAAAATTTCTTTATCAATAATCAAGTAGTTAACAAAGCTATTATGCAACAATTAGCTACTTATTTATTTGAACTTCACGGACAAAACAATAATATTTCCCTTTTAGAAATCAATACGCAGCGTGATATTTTAGATAGTTTTGGGGATCTTTTAGAACTTCGTATGCAGCTTGCCAAGTGTTATCAAGCGTGGCAGAATATCCGTAATGAAATTGCTGAAATAGCACTTAAACAAAATTCCATAGAACAAGAAATTGATTATTTGAACTTCGTAACCGAAGAGCTGATTAAGCTTAATGTTCAAACAGGCGAAGAAGAGCAGCTAACAAATATACGAAAAGATTTGCAAAATAAAGATAAAGATTTGCAGCTAATCAAAGATATTTTCGAGCAAGTTAATAATCCTGAAATAAATAGCTCAATTAGTAAAGCAGAAAAGCTATTAGCAAAGCAAAGCCAAAATGAAGAATTCGCAAATATTTCTACAAATCTTGAAGAAGCTTATAATAATTTAGAAGAGGCGAGACAAAATTTATCGAATCTTCTAGAAAATTTTAACAAGTTAGATTATAACCTTGAAGAAATAGAAGAAAGATTATTTGCAATAAAAGCAATTAGTCGCAAATATAATGTTTCTGCTGACGCACTTAAGACATTTTTAGAGGAATCTTTAAATCGGCTAAATAGCTTGAAAGGGAAAATAGCAAATCAAGCAGAATTGCAAGTGCAAGAAGCAAAATTAAGTACAGAATATTATAAACTTGGTAAGGATTTATCGGGCAAACGTCTTGCCGCAGCAAAGCGTTTAGAAGAAGTGCTGCACCATGAATTAAAGCAATTAAAAATGGAAAAAGCTACTTTTCATGTTAATATAGCAGAAAGAAAAGAAGCGGCAGCATATGGCATAGATGATATAGTTTTTAAAGCTTCCACCAACCCGGGGATGTCTCCAGAGGCAATTAATAAAATCGCTTCGGGCGGTGAATTATCAAGATTTATGCTTGCTTTAAAAACTTCCTTATTTAATAAAATGGTTAAACCTGCTATTATATTTGATGAAATAGATGTGGGAATTGGCGGTGAGGTTGCAGATAAAGTTGGTGAAAGGCTCAAAAAGCTTAGCTCAGCTACGCAAGTAATAGTTATAACGCACCAGCCTCAAGTAGCGGGAAAAGCAGATTTGCATATAAAAATTGAGAAAACGCAGTTAGAAAAAGAAACAAAAGTAACAGTAAAAGCTTTAAATTTAGCCGAAAGACAGCAAGAACTTGCCCGCATGATTTCAGGTAAAGCAATTACTGAAGCAAGCTTAAAGGCGGCTAAGGAACTACTTTGTCATCCCGTGGCTTGACCACGGGATGACAAAGAGAAATCATATAATAAAGCTCCTTGCAATGACAAACAATAAGGAATATATGAACAATTACAAAAAACTAGAAAATGAACTTTCAACCATCTCAAATTTTAAAAATATCTTAAGCATATTATATTGGGATATAGCGGTAAATATGCCTATAGGTTCAGGGGAAAGTAGGACAAACGAGATGGTATCTTTAACTTCGCTAGTTCATTCTCTGGTAAAATCCCCGTTGCTTAAAGAGTTAGTTAGCAGAGCAAAGGAAGAGGCAAAAAATCTTGATGAATGGCAGAATGCTAATATAAGAGAAATTGAGCGGAAGATATTAGATGCAAATTGTATCGATGAGGAATTACAAAAAAGAATAGTAGCTGCAACTACTAAAGCTGAACTTGTTTGGCGAAAAGCAAGAAATACTAATGATTATAATTTATTTAAGCCTCATTTGCAGAAAGTTTTAGATTATACAAGAGAAGTTGCTAAAGTACGTGCAGGTGTATTTAATTGCAGTCCTTACGATGCATTAATTGATATGTATGATCCAAGTAGAACAAGCAGCGAGATTAAAAAAGTTTTTTCATATGTTAAAGAAAATCTTTCTGAGCTTATTGGTAAGGTTTTAGAAAAGCAGAAAAGTCAAAAAGAACTGGTAAAAAGTACTGAATTAAGTCCTGAAATACAAAAAAATATCGGCAAGCGTATAATGGAAATTATGCAATTTGACACTACAAAAGGGCGGCTTGATGAGTCTACTCATCCTTTTTGCGGTGGAACACCAAATGATATACGCTTAACTATCAGATATGATAAAGATAATTTCATAAGCGGCTTAATGGGGATTATTCACGAAACTGGACATGCTTTATATGAGCAGAACTTACCAGAAATGTACAAGGGGCAGCCGGTCGGACGTGCTAAAGGCATGGCTTTTCACGAAAGTCAGTCTTTGTTTATGGAGATGCAAGTAGGTAGGTCAAGAGAGTTTACGGAGTTTTTAGCAAAATTACTTCGTGATGAATTTAACCTTAAGTCGGAAGAATATTCGGCAGATAATTTATATAGGGCAATTACGAAAGTTGAGCCGGATTTTATCAGAGTTAACGCTGATGAGGTAACTTACCCGATGCATGTAATATTGCATTTTGAAATAGAAGAATTACTTATTAGCGGTGAATTAAATCTTGATGAATTGCCAAATTTTTGGGATAGTAAGATGCAGGAATATTTAGGAATAAAACCTAGAAGCTTTAGTGAAGGATGTTTGCAAGATATTCATTGGTCTAGCGGATGGTTCGGTTATTTTCCAGCTTACACAAATGGGGCAATTATTGCATCAATGGTAATGAAGAAAGTAAAAGAAATAAACAAAAGCGTAAAAGATGATATTTTAAAAGGTGACTTTAGTAACTTAAATAATTATTTGAATAAAAATTTCAGAAATTTCGGTTCACTAAAAAATTCGCCTGATTTGCTAAAGAGTGCTAGCGGTGAGGAGAATATAAATCCTGAAGTGTTCATTAAGTACTTGGAAGAGAAGTATTTGTAATAAACGAGGTGCCATGCCGTGACTTGTGTCTAGATTTTTGTGTGGCTCTGATGTCATCCCTAGCTAAAAGCGGGGATCCAGAAAAAAGCAAAATACAGTAAGTTTTTAAAGTCAAAAGCTCGATTTCTCTCGCTTTATGCTGGATCCCGTGAATAAATCACGGGATGACACCGAGCCTTAAGTTGACACCTATGTGCCTATGTGGAAATGACATAGAACATCTCGTCGCAATGGCGTTAAAAAATTAAATTATCGTAAAAATAATATGGAAGAAAATTTAAAAAAGACAGGTTTTTTATTCGGTGGGAACGCTGTTTTTATTGAGGAACTATATAAACAATATTTAGAAAATCCTGCTTCAGTTGATCAAACTTGGCAAGAGTTTTTTAGCTCAGTTAAGGATAGCAATCAGCTTCTTAATAAAAGTACTGCTAAAATAATTTTAAAAGCAGCAGCCACAGAAGAGTCTAAAACTTCAGAAAATCCTGTATCCACCACAAATAATTTTAATGTTGGTGCGATGATAAAAAATTATCGTAAATATGCCCATTATCTTGCAAAGCTAGACCCGCTTGGGCTTGAAGTTACTAAAACTAAAGAGGATTTAAAGCTCAGTATAGAAAATTTTGGTTTTACAAATGATCAGCTTAGTAAAGTAATAGAACATAAATTTTTAGAAAAAACATATAATTTAGGCGAGTTGGTTAATTTTCTGGATAAAACTTATGCAGGTTCTATTGGAGTTGAATTTGAGCAGGTAGAAAATGAGGAAGAAAAAAATTGGTTATATTCTAAATTAGAATCAGGTGTCATTTCATTTTCCTCGGAAGAAAAGAAAAATATCCTAAATGACTTAGTAGAAGTAGAAGGATTTGAGCAATATCTACATACAAAATTCCCAGGAGCTAAGCGTTTCTCGGTAGAGGGCGGTGATGCTTCCATAGTTGCTATGAATAAGGCTATTGATTTATCTCTGCATCAAGGTGTGGAAGAGATCGTTATAGGTATGGCTCATCGAGGAAGATTAAACACGCTAACTAAAGTAGTTGGTAAGCCTTACAGAGCCGTTATTGCAGGCTTTATAAGCGGAAGCGTTTTTCCTGATGAGCTAAATGTTTCAGGTGATGTAAAATACCATTTAGGCTATTCATCGGATAGGGTCGTAGGTGATAAGAAAATACATTTATCACTTGCTGATAACCCATCACATTTAGAAGCTGTAAACCCGATATTTGCAGGTAAAGTAAGAGCAAAACAGGACATGCTTAAAGATAATAAACGTAGTAAAGTCAAAGCTATTTTAGTACATGGTGATGCTGCTTTTTGTGGTCAAGGAGTTGTGGCAGAAAGCTTATCTATGTCACCCCTAGCTGCTTACAATATTGGCGGAGTGCTACATTTCGTAATTAACAATCAGCTAGGTTTTACAGCAAATGCAGCAGATACCAGAGCCAGTAGATATTCTACGGAATTTGCAAAAATAATAGCAGTACCGATTTTGCATGTTAATGGTGATGATATAGAAGCAGTATTAAAAGCCACAAATATTGCGGTAGAATATAGGCAGAAATTCGGTAAAGATGTTATTGTGGAAATCATTTGCTACCGAAAATATGGGCATAATGAGGGCGATGAGCCAATGTATACACAAGGTAAAATGTATAACATTATCAAGAGTAAGCTAACGCCTGGAAATATCTATGCAAATGAGCTAGTGAAAAGTGGTGTGATCGATAATAATTATTTTGCTAAATTAAAAGAACAGTTTAAAGCAAAACTAGATAAGGAGTATGAGCAGGCTAAGAATTATAAGCAAGAAGCTCATTTTTTAGGTGGTTTGTGGCAAGGTATTACTCGCACTCGCACACAAGTGGCAGTAACTGGGGTAGATAAAAAGACCTTACAAAGTCTAGGGACTAAACTATGCGAAATGCCGAAAGATTTTGCCGTTAATCCAAAATTAGTTAAGCTATTTGACGCTAGAAAAGCTGCTTTAACCGCAGATCAGCCTATTGATTGGGCAACAGCTGAGCAGCTCGCTTTTGCAAGCCTGCTAACATCTGGTACTAATATAAGATTAACAGGGCAGGACTGCGGACGTGGCACTTTCTCGCATCGTCATTCGGTATTACATAATCAAGTTGATGATACTACCTATATACCTCTAAATAATTTGTCTAAAGAACAAGCAACATATGAGGTGGCAGATAGTAATTTATCTGAATATGCAGTGCTTGGTTTTGAATATGGTTATTCACTCGCAAACCCAAAAAATTTAGTTTTATGGGAAGCACAGTTTGGCGATTTTGCTAACGGAGCTCAGATTATTTTTGATCAATTTATTTCAAGTAGTGAAACAAAATGGCTTCGCATGAGCGGACTAGTAGTTTTACTACCACATGGTTTTGAGGGGCAAGGACCAGAGCATAGCTCAGCAAGACTTGAGAGATTCCTACAGCTAGCAGCTGAGGATAATATGTATGTTACATATCCTACTACGCCTGCTTCAATTTTCCATCTACTTCGTCGTCAAATAATTGATAATGTTAGAAAACCATTAATCGTGATGTCACCGAAATCTTTATTGCGTCATAAAAATGTGGTTTCTAAACTTGATGAGTTAGGTAGTAATACTACGTTCTTGCCGGTTTTAGATGAAGTAAATAAACTAGAAGCAAGCAATATTACTAAAGTAATTTTATGTAGCGGTAAGGTGTATTATGATCTATTTGAAATGCGTGGCAGTAATAGTAGTATAGCGATTATTAGGCTTGAACAATTATACCCATTTGAAAAAAAGGTTGTAGTAGAGCTGTTAAAAAAATATAATAAAGCAAGTGAATTTATTTGGTGTCAGGAAGAGCCAATGAATATGGGAGCTTGGAGATATATAACCTCTCACCTAAATAATGCTTTAAAAGAAGCAGGAATTAATAATGAATTCAAATATATAGGTAGAGAAGAATCAGCATCTCCGGCAGTAGGCTCACTACAAGCACATAATAAGCAGCAAGAAAAATTATTAAAAGAAGCCTTAGGAGTAAAATAATATGGGTGTTAAAATTATAGTGCCGTCTCTCGGTGAATCGGTAACAGAAGCGACTATTGCCAAGTGGTATAAGAAAGAGGGCGATGCTGTTAAAACCGATGAATTATTATTGGAAATTGAAACTGAGAAAGTAACATTAGAAGTTAATTCCCCGTGCAATGGTACTATAGGTAAAATAATAAAAGCTGACGGAGCAAATGTTGCAGTTGGTGAAGAAATAGGCGATATAAATGAGGGGGAAGCTGTAGCAACAAATAGTAACGAAGCAGCAAAACCTCAAACAGCTTCCCAGCCTGTTCCAGAAAAAGTACCAAAAAAGCCAGCAGTTGCTAATAATACCCTTGCTCCATCTGTGCAGAAATTAGTTACTGAAAATAAGCTTGATCCAAATAATATAAAAGGAACAGGCAAAGATGGTAGAATTACCAAAGGTGATGTATTAGAGACTATGAACGCTCCTACTCCTGCCGCTACTTCTACCACTTCTTCAGCTAAAGCTAGTGAGGAAAGAGTAGAGCGTGTGCGTATGTCACGTTTGCGTAAAACCATTGCACAGCGTTTAAAAGACTCACAAAATACAGCTGCTATTTTGACTACTTTTAACGAAATTGATATGTCAAAAGTTATAGCTCTGCGTGGTAAGTATAAAGATGAGTTTGAGAAAAAGCACGGCGTAAAGCTTGGTTTTATGTCATTCTTTGTTAGAGCAACTATCGAAGCGTTAAAGCTTATTCCGTCAGTAAATGCTGAGATAGATGGTGATGATTTAGTATATAAAAATTATTACGATATAGGTGTAGCAGTTGGAACAGAACAAGGTCTTGTCGTGCCGGTTGTTAGAGATGCTGACAAAATGGGATTTGCTGATATTGAAAAGACAATAGGGGGGCTAGCTAAAAAAGCAAGAGATGGTAAGCTTTCTATGGCTGATTTATCAGGTGGCACATTCTCGATTTCTAATGGCGGTGTATATGGTTCGCTTTTATCTACTCCTATTATTAATCCGCCTCAATCTGGTATTTTAGGACTACATAAAACTGAGGAAAGAGTAGTGGCTATAGATGGTAAAATTGAAATACGTCCGATGATGTATATAGCTCTATCATACGATCACCGCATAATTGATGGAAAGGAAGCTGTTTCATTCTTAGTAAAAATTAAGGAGCTAATAGAAAGTCCTGAAAAGCTACTGCTAAACTTATAGTTTGCTTGGAGTTATAATTAATGATAAAATGTACTCGTCGTATTGAGTTCGATGCAGGGCATAGAATTATCGGTCATCAAAATAAATGTCAATATCTGCACGGTCATCGCTATGTTCTCGAAATAACTATAGCAGCAAAAAATACTGATGAACTTGGTATGGTAGTGGATTTTGGCTTGATTAAAGATTTAGCTAAAGGCTGGGTTGATGAAAATTTTGACCATAGCCTAATCTTGCATCAAGGTGATAAAGAAATCGGGCAGAAAATTGAAAGTCACACAGGTCAGAAAGTATATTATTTAAAGAATAATCCGACGGCAGAAAATATTGCTCTGCATTTAAAAAATGAGATTTTCCCTAAGCTTTTTGAAAGTCAAAAATTCTTTGTTACTAATATAAAACTATTTGAAACACCTAATTGTTTTGTTGAGGTCTAAGCGTGCAAGAGTTTTGCTTAGTTTTGACCACGACTAATGATTTACAAATTGCTGAAAAAATAGCCTCTCTATTATTAGAGTTAGATCTTGCTGCTTGCATACAAATCGATGATGTGAAAAGTTACTTTAAATGGGAAGGAAAAGTAAACTTTGAAAAAGAATATAGAATTATAATTAAAACAAGATCTTCTAATTATAAAGAAATTGAAAATAAAATCCTTGAAGTTCATAATTATGAATTACCGCAAATAATAAAAATAAATATTGACTGCGGCTTTCAAAAATACTTAGAATGGATTAATCAAAATTGTAAATAAACCTATGGTTGAATTAAAATTAAATTAAGTAAGTATATTCGGAGTAAAAAATGAAATTATGGCAAAAAGTTACCTTAGGTCTAATCTTCGGTATTATATTCGGTATTTACCTACCGCAATATGTTGATTATATTAAGCCAGTCGGTGACATATTTTTACGTTTGATAAAAATGATCATTGCACCGCTAATTTTCTTTAGCTTGGTTTCAGGCATTACTAGTATGAATGATACTTCTGCACTTGGCAGGGTAGGCATGAAAGCGGTAGTAGCTTTTTTAGGTACTACTTTTTTTGCTACAGTCTTTGGTCTTGCTGTTGCGGCAATATTGAAGCCCGGCGTAGGCATGCATATAGATTTTTCTCCTTCTGGCTCTAGCAAGGTTGAGAGAACATCCTTTAATATAATAGATTTCTTTGTAAATATAGTACCTGATAATGCTGTCGGTGCTTTTGCAAATGGTGATGTTTTGCAAGTAGTATTTTTTGCCGTCTTTGTTGGGATTACCTTAAATAAAATGAAAGCAGCAGCGGAACCTATTACTGATTTAATACATTTAATGTCGAAATTAGTACTAAAAATGATATCATTTGTTATTCAATTATCGCCTTATGGTGCTTTTGCTCTAACAGCTTGGATTATAGGTACGCAAGGCATAGAAGTAATGATAAGCCTTTCAAAGCTTGTTATAGCGGTTGTTGTGGCAATGACATTTCAATATTTAGTATTCGGTTTGCTTATATATATATTTTGTCGTGTTTCTCCTATACCTTTTTATAAGAAAAGCTTTGAGTATCAGATACTTGCTTTTTCTACTTCAAGTAGTAAAGCGACTCTTTCAACTACTATGCAAGTTTGTCGTGAGAAACTTGGGATTTCAGAGTCTAGTACCTCGTTTGTATTGCCGATAGGTGCTTCAATTAATATGGATGGCTTTGCTATAAATTTATCGCTTACTACTATCTTTTTTGCTCAAATGATGGGTGTAACGCTTGCTCCGCATGATTATTTAGTAATTATTCTAACCTCAACTCTTGGCTCAATTGGCGGTGCTGGTATTCCGGGTGCTTCTTTAATAATGCTGCCTATGGTGCTTTCATCTGTACATTTACCGATTGAGGGTGTAGCAATTATTGCTGGAATAGATAGAATTCTTGATATGTTACGCACTACCATTAATATAACAGGTGATGCAACAATCACTATGCTTGTTGATAATAGCGAGGGGACTTTAGATAAAGAGGTTTACTTATCGTAAATTTAGCTCAATTCTAATGCTGCTTCTTCAAGGGTTTTGAGTTGATCACGAAGCTTTGCTGCTTGTTCAAATTCAAGATTGCTTGCAGCTTTAAGCATTTCTTTTCTCAGTTTATCAATATGAGCCTTTAGCTTAGCTGGATTTTCAAATAAATTATGCGTTTGTTTTTTATCGAGCTTACTATCTACTTTCTCAAGCTCTGCTAAAGCATGGATAGTGCGGTTGATGGTTTTTGGAATTATGCCATATTTTTCGTTATGTTCTTGCTGAATAGTCCGTCTACGCATCGTTTCGCTAATAGCTTTGTCGATAGACTTAGTCATTTTATCGGCATAAAGTATAACTCTGCCCTCGCTATTTCTTGCAGCTCTACCGATCGTTTGTATCAGCGATACTTCCGAACGCAAAAACCCTTCTTTATCAGCATCAAGTATGGCAACTAAACCGCATTCGGGAATGTCTAAACCCTCACGCAGTAAGTTAATCCCAACTAGAATATCAATTGTTCCTTGCCTTAAATCCCTTAATATTTCGATACGTTCTAATGTGTGGATGTTAGAATGCAAATAAGAGGTTTTATATTTAAGTTCCTGCAAATAATTGGTTAAATCTTCTGCCATTTTTTTGGTAAGAGTGGTAACTAATACGCAGAAGCCTTTGGCAATCGTGCTTTGAATTTCGCCCACTAAATCCTCAACCTGATTAGTAGCTGGCTTAATAATACATTCAGGATCAAGCAGCCCCGTAGGTCTAATTATTAGCTCTACAACTTCGCCGCCGGTTTCATTTAACTCAAAAAGCGAAGGCGTTGCTGATACGAAAACAGTTTGTGGTCTAAAATTATCCCATTCTTCAAATTTTAGCGGTCTATTATCAAGAGCTGACGGCAGACGAAATCCATGCTCTACCAGCACTTCTTTTCTTGCTCTATCACCGTTATACATAGCTCTAATTTGCGGTACGGATACGTGGCTTTCATCAACAAATAATAATGCATCTTTTGGGAGATATTCAAACAAGGTGGGCGGTGGTTCTCCGGCTTTACGACCTGTGAAAAAGCGGGAGTAATTTTCTACACCTTTACAGCTGCCTGTTTCGGTTAGCATTTCCAGATCGTATTGAGTGCGTTGATTGATCCTTTGTGTTTCTAGTAATTTATCTTGAGATTTTAAGAATGCGATACGTTTTTGCAATTCCTCTTCAATTTCTGATATTGCTTTATTTACTGTCTCTTTCGGCATTACGAAGTGAGAATTTCCGTATATTATAGCCTTATCAAGCTTGACAAGTTTTTCACCAGTTAGCGGATCGAATTCGTGAATATACTCAAGTTCATTACCAAAAAATGACAAACGCCAAGCCTTATCACTATAGTGTGATGGAAAAACATCAACATTATCGCCTTTAACCCGAAAGCAACCACGTTCAAAACCAATATCATTACGCTCATATTGCAAATTCACTAAATCATTAAGTAGCTTATCACGAGGGTAACTTTTACCAGGCTCTAAATTGACTGTCATTTGATAGTATAAATCAGGGGAACCAAGACCATAAATGCAAGAAACAGAGGACACAACTATAACATCACGACGCTCTAATAACGATCTTGTAGCTGAGTGCCTCATTAAGTCAATCTGCTCGTTAATTGAAGAGTCTTTTTCTATAAAAACATCGGTTTTCGGGATATAAGCTTCTGGTTGGTAATAATCATAATATGAGACAAAATATTCAACTGCATTTTTGGGAAAAATTGATTTCATTTCAGAATAAATTTGTGCAGCTAGCGTTTTATTATGTGCCATAATAAGCGTCGGTCGGTTGGTTCTTTCTATGATATTTGCCATAGTAAAGGTTTTACCCGAGCCTGTAATACCAAGCAACATCTGAGAACGCTTTTTGTTGTTTAAGCCCTTGATAATTTCATCAATTGCTTTTGGTTGATCACCTGCTGGTTTATAATCTGATATAATAGAAAAGTTACTCATCGCTTTTTTCTTGCTTTAACATTTATAGTTTAAGATAATATATTAAAATTTAATAAAAGAGTACAACATTATGAATAAAGCTATATTACACGCTATTATTATTTACACCCTTGCCGGTTGTCCCTATTGCATGAAAGCTAAAGCACTACTTGATAAAAAAGAAGTTGCTTATGAAGAAATCGAAGTTCAAAACTCTCAAGATCCAAACGTAGCAGTATTAAGAAAGAAGTTAAATAATCCTGATAGATTAACATTTCCGCAGATATTTATAGATAATATGCATATAGGTGGTTGTGATGATTTATACGATCTTGACAAAGAGGGAAGATTAGATAAGTTGCTAGAAGGACAGCCGAAGAAAGACTAAATTATATGTCACCCCGTGGCTTGGATCGCATTACCCTGTCCGTCATCCCACGTAGGCAAAGCGTTGTTGCATGGCTCGAAAAACGCTCTCGATGTCATCCCGTGGCTTGTCCACGGGATCCAGCATAAAGCGAGAGCAATCGAGCTTTTCATATTTTTATTTTTAACTGGATCCCGTGGACAAGCCACGGGATGACACTGAGCAATGACTAATCAAAATCAACATAAAAATTCATTCTATTCACTTCTGCCTTATTTATGTATGGTCGAGGGATTTTAACATACGTTTGCGGATCGTTACTTCACTTATTTGTTTGTTGCTTGCTAAAGTAATAAATATTTTCGTACCAATAGTTTATAAATACGTAATAGACGGCTTAAATAAAAACCTAGCCCTTTCGGTCACTATTGGCATGATTATGGTATATGGCGGGACTAAAATATTTGTTCAGATATTTAGCGAGTTACGGAATATTATCTTCTCAAAAGTAGGGCATCAAGCGACTAGGCTTATTGCTCTTAATGTCTTTAAGCATATGCATAATTTAAGCATGCGGTTTCATATTACCCGAAAAACTGGCGGCTTAAGTAGGTCAATAGAGCGTGGCACTAAAGGCATAGAAGCGGTGCTGCGTTATTCACTATTTAATATTCTTCCGACAAGTGTAGAAATCATACTTGTAAGCGGGATATTATGGTATGTATATGGCATTTGGTTTTCTTTCACTATCTTAGTAACCATGTCAATTTACGTTCTTTACACTTTCCTAATTAGTACTTGGCGGATTTCGTTTGCACGAGAGATGAATCAAAGCGACAATACCGCAAATAATAGGGCAATCGATAGCTTGCTGAATTTTGAGACTGTTAAATATTTTAGTAATGAGGAATATGAAGCCTCTAAATTTAATGAGGCACTACAAATTTATGAAAAATCAGCAACGAAGACAACTAATAGCCTATCCATTTTAAATATAGGGCAGGATGTTATAATATCCCTTGGGCTTGTCGCTCTTATGATACTTTCGGCGACTAAAATAAATCAAGGTAAAATGACTGTCGGTGATTTAATCATGGTTAATACTTATCTTTTCCAGCTATCAATTCCGCTTTCAATACTTGGATTTGCTTATAGGGAAATTAAGAATGCCTTAGTTGGTATGGAAGATATGTTTAATCTTTTAGACATACCAGAAGAAGTAGAGGATTCTAAAGACGCTAAAGAGCTTACTATATCAAAAGGCGAAGTCGCTTTTAAAGAGGTGAATTTTGCTTATAATCAAGAACGCCCGATTTTGCATGATATCAGCTTTACTATAGATAGTGGTAAGACGCTTGCCATAGTGGGTAGTAGTAGGGCAGGCAAATCGACTATCTCACGTTTGCTTTTCAGATTTTACGATATTAATAGTGGCAGTATTACTATAGACGGGCAGGACATAAGAGGGGTTACACAAAGCTCGCTTCGCAAAGCTATTGGAATCGTGCCGCAAGATACTGTCTTGTTCAATGATACAATATATTACAATATTGCTTATGGTGATAATTCGGCTAGCTATGATGAGGTTATAGCTGCTTCAAAGAACGCCCATATTCATGAGTTTATTATTAGCCTGCCGGAGGGGTATGAGACTCAAGTAGGCGAGCGGGGTTTAAAGCTTTCAGGTGGTGAGAAGCAACGCATCGCCATAGCAAGGACGTTACTCAAAAATCCATCTATATACGTGTTTGATGAAGCGACAAGCTCGCTTGATACTAAAACCGAAAAGCTGATTCAAGCAAGTCTTAAAGAGATATCGGAGCATTATACTACCTTAATTATTGCTCACAGATTATCAACAATAATCGATGCTGATGAAATTATTGTTTTAGATAATGGTTATATAGTTGAGCGTGGCAACCATAAAACCTTACTAAAACAAAAAGGCTATTACGCAGAACTTTGGTATAAACAGCAGGAAGAAGAGCTAAATAATAATTAATATATTTACTTTTATTAAATTTATTATAATATATATTTTCAATTGCAATATTAGATAAGAGGTAAACTATGAAAGGTAAAAATTCTGATAATTTTTGTAAGGATTTAGTGTTTAGTGGTAGTGGTACAATAACAGGAGTGATATCAGGTGCTGAAACTTTTAGTAATTCATCAACAGAATTAAAAGTTAAAAGTTTAGGAGGTGATAATACTACGATTATTTCAGGTACTATTGATTTTGCAAATCCAATTTTAGAAAATTCTTGGAGTGGGGCTACCATAACAGGAAATGTAGGAACTACCACTTCTTTTGCTGGTGTTATTATACAGGCTGATCCTGAAGCTAAGCATGTTGAAAAAGCTAGATATATGGATGTAAATGAGATTAATTTTGATGAAATTGCTCCAAGTGAACACTCAGCTCATATTAAATATATAGAGCAAAATTTAGGTGTAAAAGTGTTTTATCCGGCAGGACCTGAAGGAGATCAAGCTGTAAGAATAGAAGGTATGAAAGTGATAGGATTAACCTCCGAAGGAAAATATCTAGTTGATGGAAATATAGAAAATTAATAATCATAGGTTTGTTTTCTATGTTATTCCTGTTTAAGGTTTGCTTGTGTAGGTCGGAAAGCATCTTCAGTGTCATTCCCGCATAGGCGGGAATCCAGGCTAAAGCGAGATATATCGAGCTTTTAGTTCTTAAAGTTTGCTGTATTTATGCCTTTTTTCTGGATTCCCGCTTTTGCGGGAATGACATACAGAAGCGGAAATTTCAACCTATAAACTTATTGACTTTTTAGTAGTCATATATAGAATCGTAACCGGAATAGTTAATGCTATTCTGGGACTTCAAAAACCCAAACCCAAGATGGGCAGTATCAACCATAAAATGATACAAACCTCGACTTCTATGGTCGGGGTGATAATAGTCATGTTCAAGGTTTAAGGTGTAAACCTTAAACCTAAAAGCTATTATGACTGATCTTAGGCAGTTTTTTGAACGCCCCGACCACCAAAATTATATAGTTTGGTGGTTTTAATTAATCGGGAGTCATCAAATGTCAAATCAAAATACAAAAACCATCAGCAATATTACGTTAGATTTCGTTGAAAAAGAGATAAATACTCTTAAAGATGAAGTTGCACATTTATTAGAAAACCCCGCAACAGAAAAAAATATTGAAAGAATAGAACAACGTTTAGAGGAACTTGAAAAAATGCTTTATAATGTTGTATAGTTATTGTTGTGTCATCCTTGCTTAAGGGTTTGTTTGTATAGGTCGAAAAGTGCTTTCGGTGTCATTCCCGCATAGGCTTTGTTGTGTGGATCAGTTTCCCCTGTCATCCCGTGGCTTGTCCACGGGATCCAGTTTAAAATACTAAAATTATTAGTATTAAAAGTTGCTTTTCTGGATCCCGTGGTCAAGCCACGGGATGACAAAGAGAGAATGATCCACGCAATAAATCTTACAAATCCTTACAATGACGTATTTTTATATAGGCTATTATTTTGTCCCTTAAAATCAAACTATTTCTTATTACAATAATTAGCGGTATAATATTATACTTTGTCATTCCTCCTACTCCTTTGCTTGAAAAGGTAAGTTTTTCGCAAAGAGTATTTGATAGGAATGGCGAGTTAATGCGTATCTCGCTTTCTAAGGATGATAAATATCGGATATTTACTCCGCTTGATGAAGTGCCGCAAAGTTTTATAGAAGCAGTTTTATTGTATGAGGATAAGCATTTTTATAAACATTTCGGTATTAATCCCAGCTCTTTAATCAAAGCTTTTTACTCTACTTATCTAAAAAATGATCGTAAAATAGGCGGGTCTACTATAACAATGCAAGTAGCACGGCTGAAATATCGTATAAACTCTGCTACTATTTTCGGTAAAATTCATCAAATTATCAAAGCTATTCACATAGAGTTACATTATTCAAAAGATGAGATTTTAACGGCTTATCTAAATTTAGTACCTTATGGTAGTAATATTGAAGGGATATCGGCGAGTAGCTATATTTATTTTAATCGTGATCTAAAAAGTTTAAACCTAATCGATATTCTAAGCTTAGCTGTTATCCCGCAAAATCCGCTGAAACGAGGTGGTAATAATATAAATATTTTAGACATGCGAAAATATTTATTTACTAAGTGGCTAGAAACTCATCCGCAAGATATTATTTATAAAGAATTGATAAATTTACCGATTAAATTTAGCCAAAGTAAAAACCTACCTTTTATTGCACCACATTTTACTTTAGATATATTAGCAGATAATAATAGTCTAGTAATTTATACTACTATTGATAAAAGCCTACAGACTATTTTAGAAAAGCAGGTGCAGCTATATGTTAATGATCAGAAAAAATATGGCATAAATAATGCTGCTGTTATGCTTGTTGATTTTACCACAATGGAGGTACTTGCAAGTGTTGGCTCTAGCAATTTTTTTAATAACGATATTTGCGGGCAAATTAATGGTGTTAAGAGTTCTAGATCTCCTGGCTCTAGCTTAAAGCCTTTTGTATATGCACTTAGTTTTGATCAGTCATTAATACATCCATTAACATTACTAAAAGATACTCCTACTTACTATGATAATTATAAACCAGAAAATTTTGATAGTAGATTTGCTGGTGGCTTAAGTGCTAAAGAGTCATTAATAAAAAGCCGTAATGTACCCGTTATATTCCTTGCATCTAAATTAAAGAATCCGAATTTTTATGAATTTTTGCAACAAACAAAAATCAGTAATTTACGAAAACCTGAAAGCTATGGATTGTCTATAGTCCTTGGTACAGCGGAAGTTACTTTAGAGGAGCTTACTACTCTTTATGCTATGCTAGCTAATTTGGGGGTTTACGAGCCAGTTAGGAAAGTGCTAGATTTGTCATTCCCGCAAAAGCGGGAATCCAGTGCTATAATATTACAGTTTGATAATGATATGACAAAATTACTAGATTCCCGCTTTTGCGGGAATGACATACCTGAAACTCATCTAAACCTATTATCACCTGAAGCAAGTTACTTAACGCTTGATATTATTAAAGATACTACAAGACCACTTAATTATAATACAAAAATAAATATACCGGTTTATTGGAAAACGGGAACTTCTAGCTCGTTTAGAGATGGGGTTAGTGTTGGAATATTTGGGAAATATGTACTTGCTGTTTGGGTTGGAGATTTTAAAGGGCAAACTCATGGATCATTTACTGGTAATGGTTCTGCTGCACCTCTATTTTTTAATATTATAGAATCAATAATTGATCCAAATAAAGACAAAGATTTAATTGCTGCCAAGATAAATGATTTAAATATTACTAAGGTAAAAGTTTGTGCTGATACGGGTGATCTTGATAATGATATGTGTCCAGTGAAGACCAAGACTTTATTTATTAAAGGTAAATCGCCAATAAAACAATCAGGCATTTATAGAAAAATGTTGATAGATCTAAAAACTGGTATGCCGGCTTGTAATTTTATCGAAGGACAAACAGAATATAAAATCGTAAATTTATGGCCAACAGATATGTTATCAGTTTACCAAAAAGCCGGTATACATATATTACCAAAACCAATACCGGCAAATTATTGTAATAGTTTGATAAATTGGTATCATCAGAAACCTAAAATTACGCATCCGTTAAAAAATTCCATATACTCAATCAAAAATAGTGATAATATAATTTTAAACGCAATTGGTGATAATAAAACTAATAATATTTTTTGGTTTGTTAATAATGAACTAATAGCAGTTGCTAAGCCAAATGAAGCAGTAAAGTGGAAAGCAAAAATTGGCGAGTTTGTTATTAGAGCCATTAATGATAGTGGTCAAAGCGATAGCGTAAAAATTTATATCAAATATTAAATGGTAACTTCAATGTCGAAAACAATAGAAGTCATAATAGAAAGCGAAAGTGAGGATGAAGAAGAGTATTTTGAACCTTTATCAGATGATGTTCATAATTTTAATTTTTTAAAAGAGCAAGCTTTAAAACTTCTTCCTGAAGTTAATTATTTACTTAAAAAAGCAGGTAAAGAAAATGTTATAGTAATAGGACCGTCTGATAGTGGTAGGGTTGATGTTTTAAAAACTTTAACTAATGAAAATTCTGAACAATTTAGTTCGCAATATGCATCAAACATAAATTTACCAAAAGGTTTAAAAGTTAATGATAAAGTACTTTGGGAATGTTCTAATAAAATAAAGACTAATACAACTGATAAAGAATCTATCCTTCAAGCACTAGTTAATAGATTCTTTTTGAAAAATATATTGCAAAATTCAGATAAAGTAGGATTTATTGTAGTAGCACCACAAAAAACAACAGTTAATGAAACTGTTGAGAACTTTATTGCAATTATAGACTATTTTATAGATATATTCCCTGAAGCAAATCGTGAAAATTTAAAAGAAAATGTTACATTCGTAGTAACAAAATTTAATAAAAATACCCAAGAACCATTTGTACAATTATTAAAAAATCAAGAAGTCATATTAGAATATTTTCCGCAATTATTTGAAGATTTATATTATTTATATGCTTCTAACACACCAAATGAAGAGGTCACTTTAAAACTAGAAAATATTAATACGAGTGAGAAAAAAATAAATATAAAGAAATTAAATTCACTTTTTTCAATAGATCATTATAATGCAGCTCATTTAGAATTAGTACAAAGCTTATATGATAGTAGAGAGTCAAATATATCTAAAATATATGATGTTATTCGATTAATTTTTACGGAAAAGGCTTTGATATATATACAACGCTTGATTGCTCAAAATTTTGTGATCTGTTTAATTATAATAATTTTATTCAACCATTTTCCAAAAAATTAAATTATCCAGCTTTGGAAACAAATCCATCTCATTTTCCAGGATTACAGCAATTATTTGAACTTGAAGAAGTTTTAAAGCAACAAGATAATGATAAATTACCAACAGGGCTTAAAGTTTTAAGTATTTTAAAAAAATTTGTTAATGATAAAGCAATACATGATAAAATGGAGGATTATTATTATGTATTAGATCAACAAATTAGAGAAGTACTATTTTTCAAAGAAGCATTAAATTCTAATAAATCTTATAAATTAGAAATCTGTAAGTCATTTATAAAAGATAATTATCTTTCTTCCATAAAAAATATTCAGCCTCAAGATAATAAACCTATAGAATATTATAGAGAAGCCATAAAATGGCTGAATATATATAATGAACCTAAAGAAATTGAAAAAACTAAATCTGCATGTTATTTAAAAATCGCTAATCTTCTTAGTAAAGCAGAAAATTATGAAGAAGCATTAGCCAATTATCATTATGCTCTTAAACAAGTTTTTTCACATATTAAAAACCTTAGATAGTATTTCAAATGATGATATTGATAATGTAACCCCGTATCGTCAAAAAGGAGATTATCTAATTTCTCAAAAACAAGATGAAGAGGCTGCATATCAATATATTTTAGCCATGAGCGTAGAGTCTACGCCTTGTAAAAAACAGAATATATTATTTGAGATAATAAGTGCATTAGAGGGAACTTTAAGTGTTGAACCAAATCCTACATGTATTTCTGTAGATATGAGAGAAAAATATATGCCAGAAGTAATAGGTAAGTATCCTGAAATTATATAGTATTAACGCCAATTTAGAATAAGATTCTACAAAAAATCTTATTCTAAACAATGCATTATATTTATTATATTTTGTTATTAGCTTCCTTAGATTCTGCTTCTTGTTGTAATTTATACTCTGCTGTTTTTTCTTCTACATAACTAAAAAAGAAATAACAAAAAGTTAAAAAACTGGTTAAAATTATTGCAAAAGTTAGCAATATTAATTTAAGCTCTTTTTTTGAATTTTGAGATTTTAATCGTTTTTCTTCCTCTTCATCAAACTGATACTCAGACGTTAAAATTTGCTCTTCTTCTGTATTGTTCATATGCTAATCCTTTAGTAATTTAGTTTAAACGATCATGAAAAAGCTATAGCAAGAATTAAAATAAGTCAACAATTTTAATTTTCGGTTGTATTTTTACCTAAGAATATAGCTCTCTCAATTTGTCTACGTTTAACAAGCCCTTTCAATTTTTTACCTTTAACATAAATCCATTTAAGAAATTCATCAGCAGCTTCTAGATATTTATTTTGGTTGAGTTTTTTAAGCAATGTAGAATTTTTAAATGCTGTGCTACCACAATTGAAGATGAAAGAAATTAATGCTACTTGTTGATTAATGTTTAAAGAACTGTGGCAGTATTTATATAAAACACAATTTACTTCTGCTATATCTGCATCAAGTAATTTTTCAGCATCTTCTTCAGTTATTTTATTAGCTAAATGTAACATTTCATGAGGTTTTATTACATGACCATAACCAATTGTTTTAAGTCCTGCTGGGCAATAATAAGGAGTTAGTTGTAGAGATTCAAATTGTTTAATTAAGACTTTAGCAAGTTGTAGGGCAAGCATTAAAGTAATATTTTTAATTAATCATCGGTGATGATAATCAAAAAAATAGTATCGACTAAGTTTTTCTAACTAAAAAACTAAAATGTGGCACTTGATATCCATCTACAGCGACTGATTCGTTAAAAATTGTTTAGCGTTCGCTATAATGTTTATATATTCATATTCCTACTTGTATTTTGTTGTTTGATAAGTATAACTATACTATTAGTTGTATTCAATATATGAAATTATGATAACAAAAAGTATACAATATTATGATAATAATGCACAGTCGTTTTATGATAAAACGATTAATCTAGATTTATCTGATAGCTATAAAGAGTTTATAAGTTATTTACCTGAGAAAGCACATATTTTAGATGCAGGGTGCGGAGCAGGGCGTGATACAAAATATTTTCTAAGTCAAAATTATCAAGTAACTGCTTTTGATGGTTCAAGCGAAATGGTAAAATTAGCTTCAAAAGCAACGGGGATTGATATTCTGCATTTAAGTTTTCAGGATATGGATTTTGAAAATATATTTGATGGAGTTTTGGCTCAAGCTTCATTACTCCATGTTCCTTATAGTGAAACAAAAGATGTTTACAAAAAAATTCACAGGGCATTGAAACCAGATGGAATTTTTTATGCTTGTTATACTCATGGGGATGATTTAGTGCAAGCTGATGACCGAGATTTTTATAATATGAATGAAGATATAGTAAAACCTTATTTTGATGGGCTTTTCGATGTAATTAAAATGTGGACAAGCGAAGACGGTAGAATCTCCGCAAGTAAAGATAAATTATGGTTTAATTTTATTGTTAAGAAAATATACCTTTAACATTTCTTATATTTTCCTTAACTTAAGTTTAACCATAACTTAAGAGCATTATCCAATTTAATCATCTCATTAGATGATAATTTTCCGATTTTTCTGTCAATTTTTTCAGACTTAATAGTAATGATTTTATCAATCATAATTTGAGATTCTGAAATAAGACCTGTTAGCTTTGAAGGTATTAATGAAAGGCGAAATAATGGAGCTTCTAACAAATATGTTATTATAGGGCAGATTGTTATACTTGCATGAGTTTCATTAAATAAATCAGATTGAACAATAAACTGCAGGTCTTGGCTTACCATAATCACCACTTAATACACAAATTATAATATCTCCCTTTTCCATTAAAAAATCCAATTTGTTTGATCACTATTTGTTTCCCATAAATCATTATCAGACTTTTCCATTTTACTAACTAACAAAGATTGCTGTTTAGCTTCTTCAGCTAGGCTTGAATTTTCTAATTGTTTAAGATACATAAGTATTGCTTCAGTAATTAACCAGTTTTTACCACGATGTAAATCATGAGCTGCTTTTTCTAGTTTTTTATTTAAACTTAATTCTAAACGTATACTGGTTGTAATACTTTTTGCCATGTTACTATTATTTTATAATATTAGCTTTATTGTAACACAATGTATTGCAAATTGCATTATATTTTTCACATTATTCAGTTTTCCTCAAAGCCATGCTGAAATATACCCCGTCACCGAGATTTACGTTACGGAAATCAAAAGACTCAAAATCTATCCCGGGTAAGGGGTTTGAATAAGAGCTTTTCATGTCTAATAAATTTTGCTTTTCAGCATATTCTTTGAAAGTCATATTTGGAGGTAGGTTTTTGCTAGTATCTTCAAAACTAAAATACCTAACTTCATAATTAACGCCGTTAATAGTTACTTTTGAGCTGCAAATTTCAGGATGAGCAGAAGAAGAGGAGGTAGCATTTGCTATTTGCGGCATCACGTCTAACAGCTCTTTTAATTTTAAATTTCCTTCAGTGCCATACATTGCAGCTGATAAAATTAGAAGAATAAATAAGCCTGAGAAATATTTTCTAAACATAATCTTAATTCTTTAAATATACTAACTTATAAATGAAAGAAATATCTATTGTCAAGGGTGATAGAAATAGTAAATATATTTTACAATTAATATTTACTATTCTGTAATATATTTTTTAACTTGCTACAAAAATCATTATTAATATATAGGCTTTCGTGCCATTATAAAAATATACAAGGAAAATTATATGAGCTAAGATTTTTCTTTAGCAGGGGTTATAGAATATATTTTACTGAAAAAAATAACGAAATTATACTTTTGTTAAATGCAGGTGATAAAGATACACAAAGTAAAGATATTAAAAAAGCCTTAGAAATAATGGAAGAGATTTATAAATAAAGGGTTTAGATGGAAAAGTTTACAGATTATTTAAAAGAAAAATTACAAAATGAAGAAACATTGATAGCTTATATTAATGAGGCCTTAGAGCAATATTCTCTAGACCATAATAAGGAGTTATTTCTTGTTACTTTAAAAGAAGCTATTATAGCAAAAGGAGGAGTCACCAAAATATCTAGAGAGGCTCATATAAATAGGCAGCATTTATATAAAATGTTATCTAGTAAAGGAAACCCAAGTTTTGATAATGTTAGAACTTTATTGAGTGTTTTGGGATTACAATTGAAAGTAGAGGTCTGCACACTTTAAATGTAATATCCCCAAATATCTAAATTAGTAACTTTAACAAGCCTTAGAAAATAGATATTAATATTTTTTTATACAACAAGCGGCATAAATTCAAATTAGATTATATCTAATTTCATTAATAATTTTTCTTCGTCTATTTCATTAAATTTTTTTGCCATTTTTACTAATTCTTGCTCGTTTGTTAAATTGGCATTTCTAACTAAATATTTTTTGATATTTTTATATTTTGCTGATTCTACTGAATTCCATGTCAAATTAAGGAAAATAAGAGTTGTATTTGCTTTTAATGCTTTCTCAATCTCGCTTGCTCCTATTTTATCTATATCGTTATTCCCAAGGTCAAGACCAATAAGAGTTTTATTAAGCTTAAGCAGTTTTGCAAGCTCTATAGCTCCGTTTGTACTTATGTTATTACCAAACAAATCAAGCTGGATAATATTATTATCGCTTGCTAGCAATTTAGAGATTTCTTTAACATCTTTATCTGTAAGTCTTTTTTTCGAAAGGTTAAGAATATCGCTGCCATTTTTTAAATTTACTGCTTCTTCTGTAAAATCTTTTTCTTCTAAAAACTTTATTAAATTATCCATATATTTTGAGTTATATTATTATATTTACATCTTTTTTGTTATTAATTTAAACTTTAAATTGCATCCGTTAAATTCCTATTCCTGAAGCTATTATAGCTATTTATATTGTATTTGCAATGATATTAATATAATTTTTTCTACTTTTGGTTTGCAGTTGAATAGAATATCAAAAATTATAAATTATCTTATAAATAGTGAGATAAAACAGGAAACTAAAAAAGACTTAGAAATAAAGAATTTAGGGGGAAGTTTACAAGTTAAAAGTGGAGATCTTCTATGTACTTTAACATGTGGTACCCGCAGCCGGACTTGAACCGGCAAGAGCTTACGCTCCACGGATTTTAAGTCCGTTATGTCTACCATTCCATCATGCGGGCAATTAAAAATACAATACTGTATTTTGCTAAGTGGACAGATTAATAAAAAAAAGAAAAAAAAGCAAGAACTTTTATTTATTAATTACATAATAATAAAGGTCTAATGTAGGCAAATCAAATTTTGCCTGTAATATATTAACTAAAATAGTGACAAAATAGTAATAATATGATATAATTAGACCCAGAAAGTAATACTTTCTTTTGCATGTTATTGACAAATGCCGCAAGGTAAGATAGTTTTGCATAGTGAATTTTTTATTAAGCATAATTTAAATTCCAACAAGCAATTTCTATCTAAAAAGGTTTTTATGACTACAAATATAGTAGGTAAAGTTAAATGGTTTAATCCGACGAAAAATTTTGGATTTATTGAACAGGAAAATGGCGGCAAAGATGTGTTTGTACACAGATCTGCCGTAGATGCAGCAGGTCTTGCAGGTCTTAACGAAGGACAAGATGTAATTTTTGATCTTGAAGACAAGAATGGTAAAATTTCTGCAGTTAACCTCAGAATTAAATAAATATATTTGTACCAAAAACAGCTATCCAAAGTTTTCAAATTTTGGATAGCCTCGTCACCTTTTACAACAAAATATTAGATATTTTGTTTTGTCTTATAATAACCTTATACATGTCTTAAGCATTGGAATGGTTTAATGCTTAAAAGTAAAAAAATATCATAATTATGGTATTATTAACAAATAATTTTAAAGCTAATTAAAATCTTTATTTGCTGTAAATTATAAGATTTTTTTGAAATAGGTTCGCTATTACTTCGAATCAATTAAAGCTATTTTGTTAATATGCTATAGATAATTTAATGGCTGCTATTAGTGTATTCTTGTAATACAAAAATAGTAAAGTCATTATTTTTTGCTGTGAGTTATTTTTATACAATCAATAATGTGCATATTTTAACTTAAACTTTATTGGATTATATAATGAAAAATTTTAATTTACCTGAAGAATTAACTACTACGCTTGAAGCGATGAAGATAACAGAGCCAACCGAAATACAAAAACAATCGATTCCGGTTGCTATCGCAGGTTCTGATATACTTGCTTCTAGCCAAACTGGTTCAGGCAAGACTTTAGCTTACTTGTTACCAGTAATTAATGCATTTATTAAAGATAAAACTACTACTTTAATATTAGTACCGACAAGAGAGCTTGCAACACAAATCTGTTCTACCTTAAACAAAGTAACTACGTCTTTCAAAATAAATAATGCAGTTTTGATAGGTGGTGAACCTATGCCTAAGCAATTTACGCAATTAAAGAAAAATCCTAAAGTAATTATAGGAACTCCAGGGCGTATTATTGATCATTTAAATCGTGGAAGCCTAAAAATTGATCGTATAGGTATAACTGTGCTTGACGAAATGGATAGAATGCTAGACATGGGCATGAAAGAGCAGTTAGAAGAAATCAATAAATTCTTGCCGGAAAAAAGACAAGTTTTAATGTTTTCTGCTACTATGCCAAAACATATTATTTCTCTTTCACAAAAATATTTAAATAATCCTGTACGTATTACAGTAGGTGCTACTAATAAAGCAGCAGCAGAAATAA
This sequence comes from Rickettsia bellii RML369-C, assembly GCF_000012385.1. Lineage (NCBI taxonomy): Bacteria > Pseudomonadati > Pseudomonadota > Alphaproteobacteria > Rickettsiales > Rickettsiaceae > Rickettsia > Rickettsia bellii. The sequence goes on along the minus strand of NC_007940.1, from coordinate 1,166,507 downwards.
AACAGGAGTCAGTACATATTACAGATAAAGAAAAATTTACTGAATTAAATAAGCAGCTTGGTGATAGAGAAGGATCAGTAATTATTTTTGTAAAAACAAAACGTTCTGCTGATCAATTAGCTAAAATGCTAAGATATGAAAATCATAAAGCAGAAGCTATACATGGTGATTTAAGTCAGCGTCAACGTGATAGAGTAATTTTATCATTCCGCAAGTCAAACCATAGAATAATGGTGGCAACTGATGTGGCTGCTCGTGGGCTTGATATTCCGCATACTCAGCACGTAATTAATTATGATTTACCGATGTGTCCGGAAGATTATCTGCACAGAATAGGTAGAACAGGTAGAGCTGGTGCTAAAGGTAACGCATTATCCTTTATTTCGCCTGATGATGTTATTAGATGGCGTGCTATTGATCGTTTAATAAATCAAGGCGAGTCCACTCCTAGAGAGAGCTTTAGAAGTAACAAAAATAATCGTAAAAGATCTTTTGGTAATAATAGAAGAGGCGATAACTCTAATAAAAGATTCGGTTCTAGCAATAAGAGAAGTTCTGAGGGTGATAGTAATAATTACGGTCAAAGAAGAAGTAAAGTATCTTAAGAGGAAAATCTGTCATCCCGTGGTGGCATTGTTGCGTGGTTTCGATGTCATTCCCGCGTAGGCGGGAATCTAGGAATAAAAAAACTTAAATACGTTAAACCTCTAGCACTAAAAGCTCGATTCATCTAGCTTTTTTCTAGATCCCGTGGCTTGTCCACGGGATCTTAGGATGTAGACCGTGAGATGCTGTGATCAAAAAATGAGCATGACGTTTCCAATTTATGCAATGGCACATAATTTATAGGAGGATAAATTCATAATTTCTAATTTTTCACGATTACAAAATATATATAATATTTTATTTATATTATTCATTTCGCTCCCTGGTGGTTTAATTTATCTACTTACCGGTTCGACGCTTTCTTTTTGGCTTCGAGAATCCGGTTTTGATAAAATTACCATCGGTCTTTTTAGTCTGGTTAACTTCATTCACATATTTAAATTTCTATGGGGACCGCTACTTGAAAAAATAAGCTTTATACCCTCAAATAGTCGTGGATATAAATATTGTTTAATCTTTTCACTGCTTAGCTGTATTTGTTGCGTATATATTTTAACTGGCTTTAATCCCACTACTAATTTTATATCCTTCTCTTTGTGCTTGATAATTCTGGCATTTTTTTCCTCTATTTATGACATGCTTTTGCAATCTTCCCAAATGCTACTTATTAATAATAAAAATTGGGGAATAAGCGAAGCAGCTTGCACTAGTGGGTTCAGAATCGGCATACTCATATCAGGGTCTGGTGCATTATATTTATCGACTATCATATCTTGGCAAGAAGTTTATCGCACTATGGCGATTTTATGTGTGCCATCATTATTGCTAATTATTTTCTATCCGCTAAAATTTAAAGAAAAAATAGCCGTTAATGATTTTGATAGATTTTGGCACGCTTTTTATGATTTTATCAAAAAACCTAAATGGCTAATAATTGTTGGCTTTATGCTTCTATATCGCTTACAGGATAACTTTCTTGCGGTTATGCCAAATATGTTTTATCTTGATATCGGCTATACGAAAAAAGATTTAGCTCTTGGATATAAGGCTTTTGGTATGTGTGCTACTATAGCTGGAGGATTTATAGGCGGTTTTCTATGCCGGAAATATGAATATACTTATATTTTTAAAAGAGTGTTAGTTTATCATGCTTTATCTAGTATAACTTTTTTACTGCTCTATTCTTATAGTCAAACTATTACAACTCTTTATATAGCAGTGTTTCTTCAGGAATTTACCAAAGGGCTAACTATGTCGCCGTTTTTTTCTTACCAATTAAGATGTTGTAGCTCTAAATATTGCATAACACAGATCGCCTTGATCACTTCTATTGCTTATATTAGTACTGTATTGTTTGGTAGTATTTCTGGTTACGCCGCTACTTATTTAGGCTGGGGATACTTTTTTGCTATTGCAAGCTTTTGTTTTATACCGGCATATATTCTAATCAGATATTTACCTAGAGTATAACTTTGATACTTCAAGATTTGGTAAGCCAAATTTCGAGATTTATATGTAGCCACGTATTATATATACTGTTTGCACAGGCGGCATTGGTGCGTGGATTACAAAATGTCCTATATGTCATTCCTGCGAAAGCAGGAATCCAGTATAAAGCGAGATAACCTACGCTTTTAATTTTAAAAATTTGCTATATTTATGCTTTTTTTCCTAGCTTCCTGCTTTTGCAGGAATGACATCAGAATCACGCAACAATGCCTGCACAGGTTCACCGCTTATTGACTTACCAACTTTTGAAGTATCTTCAGTATATAGATTTTTTTATCAATATGTGCTTTTGTGGCTTTTTGAAATAATGTAATCAGGGCTGGATCATCAATTTCTTGATGTTTTTCAAAATTATCTTCAATATCTTGTTCGTAAGAATCTAATTTAATGTTCATATATTTAATACTTAAAATTTATTGCTCACATATTATATTGTAAAAATAGCCCTAGTAAGTTATAATAACAAACAAATTTATTAAAGTAATTGTCACTATGTTTATTCAAACTGAAGATACCCCAAATCCTGATGCGATAAAGTTTTTCCCTGGACAGGAAATAAGTACTCAGCCTATATTTTTTAGTGAGCGTGCTGAGGTAAAAGGAAAAAGCAAGCTCGCAGAATCGCTATTTAATATTAATAATGTTAAATCAATATTTTTCGGTAGTGATTTCATAACTGTTACTAAAAAAACTGAAAGCGATTGGCAAGTGATAAAGCCAGAAGTTTTAATGGTTGTTATGGATCATTTCGTTGCGGGCTTTCCAGTATTTGAAGTAAGTAGCAAAGTAGATGATGTAAACCTTGAAGGGTTTTCAGACATAGAGAAGCAAATTATCGAGATTATTGAGACAAGAGTGCGTCCCTCTGTTGCACAAGATGGGGGTGATATAATTTATAAAGGTTTTGAAAATGGTGTAGTAAAGCTAGCATTACGTGGTGCATGTCTTGGCTGCCCTAGCTCTACTATTACCTTAAAAAACGGTATTGAATCGATGCTGAAACATTTCGTACCGGAGGTTATAGAAGTCGAGGCTGTTGAAGAGGAGTAAATTTCTTTTCTTTGAAGAATCGTATAAATACGATTCTTCAAAGAAGCTTTAAAATAATGAATATTCAAGGTGGAAAGCGGTTCCCACGTTGAATATAAATTTAGTTTTATCTATTCTTCTTTTGCGTCATTAATTGTATCATCTTGATTCCAAATAACATACTGTAACTTAACATCTTTTGGAGCATAAACTACGATAGGTAATTTGCTGTTATACCTTATAAATGCTTTATCACCCAAATATACATTTACAGGCTGCATAGTTGCTTTTACACCCGGGCATCCCATTAATGTAGTAATAGGATGGTCACCAACTTGATCAATTACGTAATAATTATATCCCCATCCATCTAAAGTTTTTTCCTCTAGCTTACCGCCAAACCTCATATTATTACAATCTTTCATTGCCTCTTTTGTAGCTTGTAATTTTACTTTTAAATTTTCCTCATTAGGCTTATTAGGTAAATAAATTACATAACGTTTTTGATTACTGAGGGGCTCAGGGTAGGGTGCAATATCTTTTAACGATTTATTATCGGCTAATAAAATTATTATTTTTTATTATTTTTTGGATGCCGTGGTCAAGCAACTAGATGACACCGAGGACGTTTTTCGATCCACGCAGGCAATGCTGTCACGGAGTGATACCTAGAACGTTTTTCGATTCATGTAAGTAATGAAATGATATTTTAATCCCTTTTCTTTCTTAAAAAAGCTGGTATATCGTGAATGTCAGATTCTTTAGTCTCTTCATCGGGCATACCAACTACAACATTTTTTCGTTCTGGGATTTGATTATTATTTTGTGTACGTAGTGACCCCCACATCCTTACAAAGAAAGATGATTTAGGAGTTTCTCCAGCATCATTAGTAAGACTTACTCTTGGTTCCATATCATCGTTGGTTGAATTAGGGGCTTGGTCTAGAGAGTCAGCAATTTCTGCTTCGTCGTTACTATAGCTGTTAAAATTAGGAATTTCTTCAATATGAACAGGTTGATCTCCTTGAGTAGATTGAGCTCTAAGTTTTGTATCCTCATCTTCTTCGATGGATAAATCGGTAGCACTAGAGTTAACAGGTTTGTAAAGTGGTATTTTATCTGCATCAATACCTGTTGCAACAACTGAAACTCTAATAATCCCTTTTAGCTCAGGATTAAATGTTGAACCAAAAATAATATTAGCATCTTTATTATTTACTTCTTCTCTAATTCTATTAGCAGCGTTATCGACTTCAAATAAAGTCATATCTGGTCCGCCTGTAATATTAATTAATACGCCTCTAGCACCACACATTGAGCTATGGTCAAGTAATGGATTAGAGATTGCAGATTCTGCTGCTTTAGTAGCTCTATCCTCACCGCTAGCCTCGCCTGTACCCATCATAGCTTTGCCCATTTCGCTCATAACAGCTTTGATATCAGCAAAGTCAAGATTGATAAGCCCTGGCATAATCATTAAATCCGTGACGCCTCTAACGCCTGCATGCAATACATCATCTGCCATTTTAAAAGCATCGGCAAAAGTAGTTTGCTCGTTAGCAATACGAAATAAGTTTTGATTTGGTATCACGATTAAAGTATCAACAAATTGTTGTAAATCTATAATTCCTTTATCGGCAGTTTTCATACGATGCCCACCCTCAAAATGAAAAGGCTTAGTTACTACTCCAACTGTTAGAATTCCAAGTTCCTTAGCAATTCGTGCAATAACTGGTGCAGAGCCAGTACCAGTACCGCCGCCCATGCCTGCCGTAATAAACACCATGTTACTATTTTCTAGATAATTGCGAATTTCATTTTCTGACTCTTGGGCAGCTGCTGCTCCAACTTCAGGGGCAGCTCCTGCACCAAGACCTCTAGTTGTGGAGACGCCAAGCTGTATTTTGTTTTCACAGCGAGAATATTCTAATGATTGTGCATCAGTATTAGCTACTACAAAATTAGCTCCTTGCAGATTAGCACCAATCATATTATTTACTGCATTACTACCTGCACCCCCGACGCCAAAAACTGTGATATGCGGTTTTAATATTATATTTTCTGGTGCTTTTATATTTATTAAAGCCATGATAATCGTTTATTTATATTATTATGATTTAAGTATAATAGAAGATTTAGAAATTTCCATAATCTTTTAAGAAAATTTATGAATGCTACCAGTCAAGGTTAGTTTTTGCAGCAAGTTCTATCGCTTGTTCTATAGTAAAATCTTGACCTAAAGGAAAAACAGCATAAGGATTTTCTATATTTCCGTTAAATCCTAGTTCTCCTAAAACTAAAGCTGATGCATCACAAGAAAAATCACTAGCCTCGCCTTTTACGCTATTCGTAGCATCGTTAAGAGCAGGATTTGTAGGCCATTGATACCATATTGTAGTATGTGGGTATATAATTCTTTAACACCTGAAACGCCATATTTTTCAATTTGCTTAGCTATTTTCAAGGCATTTTCGTCTTGTGCTTCAATTTTGGGTTTAAGTGTTTCGAGAGTATTGCTTGCTCTTTCAAGGGGACGCTTGTGATATTCATTAAATGTATCAACTATTTTATTATGCAAATCACATATTGCTTCATAATCTTTCTTGACCTTATCATTTTCATCAAAACGCTTAATATTTATATCAATCCATCTATTAGGTCCGGTAACTATTATTTCATTCTTAAAATTTAATGTGATATTTTTTGTGTTATAAGCTATATCTGCTAGTTTAGCAGAGATTTTTGGTAAATCCAGAAAGTTATATACACCATGGTACAATGTAACATGGCATTTATTATGCTTATGCTCAAGACCTTGCGGTACTAGTTGTTTAGCAAGTTTTGTATTTATATCTGTAAATTGTTGTGCTACTTCAGAGCTTGGTAAGATAGCTATCGCATATTCAACATAAGGATCTGTCATAAATTAATTCCATATATATAGTAAACTGATTTGAACGCATGTAGCATGTTGTTCGTTGTCTCGCCTATTATTATAGGCTCTACCCTAACGCCTATCACGATACATTATGTCTTTAATGTAATAGGTTTTATTTAGATTAGCAACTTTTGTTTGAAATGTTTAATAGTGGAACATCATTATGATGTTATTGTGTGGATCGAAAGTCGTCATCAAATTAGTGTTGTTGTATGGCTTGAAAAATACCACTATGTCATTCCCGCCTATGCGGGAAGGCATTGTTGCGTGGATCGAAAAGCACGTACGGTGTCATCAACTATGTTTTAAATTAAAAAGAAGAGATTTTAATTTAGCATTAGCGATGACAATAATTTTACGCATTAAAGCGGTAAGAGCGACCATTTTCTTTTTACCATTGTTAATGAGTCGCTCATAAAAGAGTCTTAAACCAGAAGTCTTGCTATTACGGGCTGACATAGCAGCAAGGAATAGTATAGGCTTGACTCCTGCTCTACCATGTCCTACCTTTCTATATCCTTGATATTTACCACTATCATTAGCTTTTGGAGCAAGCCCTGCAAGAGAAGCAATCTGCCGTCTTGTTAACTTCCCTAACTCCGGTAATAATATTAATAACTCAAAAGCAACTATATTACCAATGCCATTTATCTCTTTCAATATCTCATGCTTTGCTTTTAACAGCTGATCTGATGATATAATCACTTCTACCTGATTAGTAATCTCTGTAATTTGATTACTTAAAACATCTATCATATTTATACAGCTATTTTTAACAAACTTATCTGTATTTGCTTGTTGTAATCTATTCTTTTCGGCAACTAACATTTGCTTTAAATCATTCCGTCTTTGTACTAACCGAAATAATTGTATATTTTGTTTTGATTCAGGCTTAAATACTTCAAGCTTATCTGCTCGCTCCTTACCATATAATCCTAATGCTTTAGCATCTAACTTATCTGTTTTTGCACTATTACCATATGATCTGATAAAATTCTTTACCTTTCTTGCATCTGCTCTATGTACTACATAACCTCTTTCACATAAGCTATACAATAACTCTAGTTCATATCCGCCTGTTGTTTCAACTACAGTTAGAGAGTTTGCTAAAATATCCTTATTATCATTAATAAATTCAAATATACCGGAACTTGTATTCTCATATTCTTTTGTATCTTTTATGCCCTCTATTCCTACTACAAAATTATATTTTTCCTATATCAATTCCTATATGTTTGTGATATTTTATCATATGTACCTCGAGATTTTATATTGTTTAGGATTGTAATCGGGCGTGCTTATCGCATCCCTTCCAACTATTCAAACTTCTCGAGAGTCGGGCTATAGTACCTGATGACTCCGGTCGTATAAAACCTATGCCGTGACGGTCGCTTATGCCCGCTTAATACCCTATATCATTATATAGGGTATTAACACTCTCTTATAAATGTTTATATTACATTTATAACTTATATTATATCACTTTCTTTTCTTACAATACCGTGGCTTGGGAACTAGATCCAGAAAATAATAAAAAATACTAATTTTATTAGTATTTTTAACTGGCTCTAGTTCATAAATCACGGGATGACAGGGCTGTAATGCCGACTCTCGATCCATAAAAAGATAACCATTATTGTAGTATGTTCTGAGTTTTTTTATTCATCTTCTACTTTCATCTCTAAGTTCTTTTATAGTATATGGTGCTAGTGTTTTATCTTTATTAAATTCCATTATTTGTTCAACTATATCTTCTGTTTTTATTTTTGGTTTTTGAGTTATTGGTGAAAGTACAGCAAACGGTGTATTATGCTTACAAATAGTAATTTGTTCTCCATCTTGTACACGTTGTATTAGATTAGAAAAATGTGTTTTTGCTTCTAACAAATTAATTTGATTAGATAAATTTTGCTTCATATAAGTAATATAATAAATAAACTAATATTATATTAGCCTATTTATTATATTTTGTATAGTACAATTAGTAGTTTAAATTAAATTTTTTATAAAAACCTAGGATTGTCTAACCATTTTTTCAGGTACTACTATTTTGTTAAATTCTTCTTCCGATAAAAGATTAAGTTTTTTTGCAGCTTCTTTTAAAGTGATTCCGTGTTTATGAGCTTCTTTAGCAATTTTGGCGGCATTATCATAGCCAATATGCGGATTAAGAGCGGTGACAAGCATTAAAGATTTATCACGTAAATCGTTAATATGGGTTATATTAGGTTCTATCCCGTCCACACAATGAGTGACAAAGCTATTTGCGGCATCCGATAGTAGCTCGATAGATTGCAAAATATTATATATTATTACTGGTTTAAAGACGTTAAGTTCAAGATGTCCGTTTGAGCCGGCAATAGTAACTGTAACATGATTTCCCATAACTTGAGTGCAAACCATTGTTAAAGCTTCGACTTGTGTAGGGTTTACCTTACCTGGCATAATTGAAGAGCCAGGCTCATTTTCTGGTAAGTGCAGCTCACCAAGACCGCATCTTGGACCTGACCCGAGCAATCTTATATCGTTTGCTATTTTCATCAGACTTACGGCTATAGTATTAAGAGTGCCTGAAAATTCTACAAGTGCATCATGAGCGGCTAAGCTTTCAAATTTATTAGGTGCTGTTTTAAAAGGTTGTTTTGTAAATTCTGCTACCTCTTCAGCAAATTTTATATCAAATCCTTTACGTGAATTGATGCCTGTTCCAACTGCTGTTCCTCCTTGGGCAAGTAAATAAACTTTTTTTAATGCGTCTTCTATTCTTTCTAAAGCATATTCTATTTGTGTAATATATCCGGAAAATTCTTGCTTGAGTGTTAGAGGAGTTGCGTCTTGTAAATGGGTGCGTCCGATTTTTATAATGCTGTCCCAATCTTTTGATTTATTTTGTAAAGCTGTGAGTAAATTATTTAAAGCCGGTATTAGCTTTTCTCTAGTTGCAAGCACAGTTGCTATATGCATAGCCGTTGGGAATGAATCATTTGATGACTGTCCTTTATTGACATGATCATTAGGATGTACAGGGGATTTACCGCCTTTCATGCCGGTTAATTCCTCATTTGCAATAGAGGCGATTACCTCATTCATATTCATATTTGTTTGCGTTCCAGAGCCTGTTTGCCAAACTACTAAAGGAAAATTATCGCTAAATTCAGCATTTAAAATTCTGCTTGTAGCTTTATCTATACTTTCAGCTATTTTAGGTTCTAGATCACCAAATTCGAGGTTAACTTTTGCAGCACATTTTTTTAATATAGCAAGGGAGCGGATTAGAATTTCTGGCATTCTTTGTTTGCCTATTTTGAAATTTTCTAATGATCTTTGTGTTTGTGCTCCCCAATAAAATTTGTCTTCTATTTGAATTTCCCCAAAAGAGTCGCTTTCTGTTCTATAGTTTGTCATAAATCGTTAAATGTTATATAATTATTTATTTTATTCATAAAATGATCACTGATAGCATTTAAGTCTAATTGCTCGGATAATTTAGCAAAACTATAGTATAATTTGTCTTTAATGGAAGCTTTTTTAGATTTTTGGCAATAAATCCGATTGTGTTTTCTATCATGATATCATGATTAAAACTATAAAATTTTTGCCAATTCTCGTCACGTGCTTGTTCGGGTGATTGAGGGTAATCTGTATGTAACGGTTTAGCAATTACTGCTTTGCCTTGATATACTTCAAATAGTGTATCACTAATTAATTTTTCATGTTTTAAATTATTAATTACTTTATCGAGAAAATTACTTAGAACAATATTTGTAATTTCTCTTTCTTTATATTCATCTAAGAATATATTAAGTTGCTTTTCAAAGCTCTTAATAATTTGTTTGTTTTGTAATATATTTTGTGACATAACGCTACCGATTAGAACTAAATTAATAATAGTAACGTGATAGAATAAATCTTATCTAATACTGAAAAAATAAAGAACAATGATAACGCAAATAGTAGTTTACGTTATCATTTTAATAAACATATATTTAAGTAGACTAAATATTTATATGGAAGTAAATAAAAAACAATATTTGATTTGTTAAAAATATTTCAACTTTGTTAATGATCCCATAGTGAGTGAAAAATTATAGAAGCGGCATTTGATACGTTAAGGCTTTCTACTTTATCAGAAATAGGAATTTTTGCTAAATAATCGCAATTTTCTTGAACTAATCTTCGCATGCCTTTATCTTCTGAGCCGAATATTAAAGCTATTTTATCTGAGATTAATTTATCAGTAAAATAATCATTGGCTTCCCCAGTTAGTCCTATAACCCAAAAACCATGTTTTTTTAGGTAATTTATACAAGAGTTTAGATTGGTTACTTTAATAATTTTTATTAATTCTAAAGTTCCGCAAGCTGCTTTAGCTATAGTGCCATTTTCATTCGGTGAATTATCTAGTGGTAAGATTATAGCATCTATATTAAAAGCTGCTGCACTTCGAATAATTGCCCCAATATTTTGCGGATCAGTTATTTGATCAAGAATTGCAATCTTACATTTTGGATTTTTTATGTTGATATCTTCTATATTATGGGAAAAAATTGGCTTAACTTTAGCAGCTATTCCTTGATGTGTTTGGTTTTCTAACAATTTAGATAAAACATCATTATTAACAATTTTATAAGGCTTGGAACTTATTAATTTTTTATTTGCATCAAAGATCATTTGAGTGCATAAAATATCCTCAATTTGACGTTTTGGATTATTAAGGGCTGAAAATACAGGATGTTTTCCATAAATATAGTAGTAATTTTTAGAATCCAACTTTTTATTTTGCATGTTATTGAAAACCTTTGGTAATTTGTTCTTGACAGAAACTACTATTTATTATAGAAAGTTACAACTAAATAAATGTGCAAGCTGCTATTTGTTTATTTGATGATTCGGCGAGAAGTTTTATTAAGTCCTAATACTAATTTATATTGTCTTTTAAAGTGAATTAGTCTATTTAATACTAAAGTTCTTTAGGAGGGGTGGCCGAGTGGTCAATGGCAGCAGACTGTAAATCTGCCCGCGTAAGCGTTCGAAGGTTCGAATCCTTCTCCCTCCACCACTTGAATGGTTCAGGGAAGCATATCATTTTTTAAACTTATCATTTTATATTATAAATTATATTTAAAAATAAAATATAATCGTGTATAATTGTAAGTCTGAATAAAATTGGTGTTAGTTGCGGGTGTAGCTCAATGGTAGAGTTCCAGCCTTCCAAGCTGGCTGTGTGGGTTCGATTCCCATCACCCGCTCCATTAAATATAGTGGTGACAAATAAATTTAGCAAAAAACGCACTTTAAATTAACTTGTATTAAACTTAAAAAATTGTAAGAGAGTAAAAATATGGCAAAAGCAAAGTTTGAAAGAACCAAACCGCATGTTAACATCGGTACTATCGGTCACGTGGATCATGGGAAAACTTCTTTGACAGCAGCAATAACAATGGTGCTTGGAAAAGATAATAAAGATATCAAAGTTAAAAAATATGATGAAATTGATGCCGCTCCTGAGGAAAAGGAAAGAGGTATAACAATATCAACTGCTCACGTAGAATATGAGACTAAGAGTAGGCACTATGCACACGTAGACTGTCCAGGACATGCTGACTATGTAAAGAACATGATCACAGGTGCTGCTCAAATGGACGGTGCAATATTAGTTGTTTCTGCTGCTGATGGTCCAATGCCACAAACTAGAGAACATATATTATTAGCAAAGCAAGTTGGCGTGCCTAAAATGGTGGTGTTCTTAAACAAAGTTGATATGGTTGATGATCCTGATCTACTAGAATTAGTGGAAATGGAAGTAAGAGAATTACTATCAAAATATGATTTCCCTGGTGATGAGATACCAATAATTAGAGGTTCTGCTCTTCAAGCTTTAGAAGGAAAGCCTGAAGGTGAAAAAGCTATCCATGAATTAATGGATGCAGTAGATAGTTATATACCACAACCTATTAGAGAAACTGAAAAGCCTTTCTTAATGCCTATCGAAGATGTGTTCTCTATTTCAGGAAGAGGAACAGTTGTAACAGGCAGAATTGAAGCTGGTAAAGTTAAAGTGGGTGAAGCTGTTGAAATAGTTGGAATAAAAGCAACTCAAACTTCTACATGTACCGGTGTTGAAATGTTTAGAAAGCTTCTTGATAGTGGTGAGGCTGGGGATAACGTTGGTATATTATTACGCGGTATAGATAGAGAAGCTGTACAAAGAGGACAAGTTCTTGCTAAGCCTGGTAGTATAACACCTCACGATGAATTTGAAGCTGAAGTATACGTGCTTAGCAAAGATGAAGGTGGTCGTCATACTCCATTTACCAATAACTATCGTCCACAATTCTATTTTAGAACAACAGACGTTACAGGTACAATAGAATTACCGGCTGATAAACAGATGGTTATGCCTGGTGATAATGCTACTTTCAAAGTTAAGCTAATTTCTCCTATTGCTATGCAGCAAGGCTTAAAGTTCTCAATTCGTGAGGGTGGTAGAACAGTAGGTGCTGGTGTAGTTTCTAAAGTAATTAATTAGTCCACTTTATAAATACCTATTATTTTTTAATAATAGGTATTTATGTTTTAAGATGTAAAAAACATCTTGCTGTTTATAATTAAGGTTTGTTAAATGAAAAATAAAATTAAAATTCGTTTAAAGTCATTTGATCATCGTAGTCTTGATCAGGCTACTAAAGAGATAGTTAGTGCTGTTAAAAGGACATTTGCTAATATTAGTGGTCCTATTCCTTTACCTAGAAAAATTCAAAGATTTACCGTAAATAGATCTCCCCATGTCCATATAAAATCAAGGGAGCAATACGAAATTAGAACACAAAAAAGATTATTGGTTATAGATGATCCAAATCCAGTAGTTGTTGACGCTTTAAGTAAAGTTGATTTAGCAGCAGGTGTTGATGTAGTGATTGAATTAGAGAGTGGGGAGTAATGAGAACCGGAATAATTGCTCAAAAAGTTGGGATGACTAGTGTTTTTAATAATAATGGGAAGAGAGTTCCATTAACACTAGTGAAAGTTGATGATTGCCAAGTAGTAGGACATAAAATTGCTGAAAAACATGGTTATAATGCTTTAGTTATAGGGATAAAAGATAAAAAAATATCTAGAGTAACTAAGCCTATGAAACAAGTTTTTGCTAATGCTAAAGTGTCTCCTAAAACTAAATTAAAAGAATTTAGAATCTCTGAAGATAACTTTATTGATATAGCAGCAAGTTTAGAAGTAGATCATTTTACAGCAGGACAATTTATAGATGTAACAGCTACTACTATAGGTAAAGGATTTGCTGGTAGTATGAAGAGACATAATTTTAGAGGACTTGAAGCTTCTCACGGTGTTTCAATATCACATCGTTCACATGGTTCTACTGGTCAAAGACAAGATCCAGGAAAAGTCTTTAAAGGTAAAAAAATGGCTGGACATATGGGGTGTAGTCAAGTTACTATCCAAAATTTAAAAATATTTGCAATCGATAAAGAGCAAGGGCTTATTATGATTCAGGGAAGTATACCGGGACATAAAGGTTCATATATTTCAATAAAAGATGCAATAAAAAAGATTTCAATAACTGCATAAAAAATAATTATTTATATAAAAGATTTTATATAAGACTGTATAGGTTGAATAGAAATGAAAACTAAAATATTAAATCTTGCTAATGAAGAAATCGGTGAGATTAGTTTAAACGAAGATATATTTGCTGTAGAGTTTATTAGGGATGATATAATAAAGCAAGTTGTTGATTGGCAGCGAGCTAAAGCAATGGCTGGTACACATAAAACTAAAACTGTATCAGAAGTCTCAGGTACTACCAAAAAACCTTTTAAGCAAAAAGGTACAGGGAATGCAAGACAAGGTTCTTTAAGATCTGTACAGATGCGTGGTGGTGGTGTAATTCATGGTCCTGTAGTACGTAGCCATGCAACTAAATTACCTAAAAAAGTACGAAAACTTGGTTTAATCCATGCTTTATCCGAAAAATTTTCTGAAGGAAAATTACTAGTCATAGATTCTTTAAAATTAGAAACGCCTAAAACCTCTAATCTTGTTAATATATTAAATAAGTTTCAAGGTAAAAGCTTCTTTGTAATAGATGGCAATGAAGTGGATGTTAATTTTTCTTTAGCAGCACAAAATATTTATAATACAGTAGTTGTCCCGCAAATAGGTGCAAATGTCTATGACATAATAAGACACGAATATGTATTGTTATCACAAGAAGCAGTGAATGTTTTAGAAGAGAGGTTAAAATGAGTTCTTATAAATATTACGATTTAATTAGAAGACCTGTTATTACAGAAAAAACTACGCTTCTTTCAGAACAAAATAAATACACTTTTTATGTAGATAAACTTGCTGAGAAGCTTGCCGTTAAAAAAGCCATAGAAGAAATATTTAAAGTAAAAGTAAAAAAAGTAAATATCTTAAATGTCAAAGGTAAGAAAAAGAGGTTTAAGGGAGTTATCGGACGTCAAGTTGATAGAAAAAAAGCTGTGGTAACATTAGAAAAAGATCATAATATTGATTTTGCCGGAGGAATTAAATAAATGGCTTTAAAAAGTTTTAATCCAATTACCCCTTCTTTGAGAGAGTTAGTTCAAGTTGATAGAACTAGTTTATGGAAAGGTAGACCTTTTAAGGCTCTAACTAAAGGGATATCTAAAACAGGTGGAAGAAATAATCAGGGTAGAATCACTTCTTGGCAAAGAGGTGGAGGTCATAAAAGACTATATCGTGTTATTGACTTTAAGAGAAATAAATTAGATATTTCTGCTATAGTTGAAAGAATAGAATATGACCCTAATAGAACTGCTTTTATCGCTTTAATTAAATATGAAGATGGTGAGCATGCTTATATTTTAGCTCCACAAAAATTAGTGGTAGGAGATAAGATAATATCAAGCAAAGATGCAGATATAAAAATTGGCAACTGTTTACCTTTAAGATATATCCCTATAGGTACTACTTTACATAATGTTGAAATGAAAGTTGGTAAA
The DNA here is from genome assembly GCF_000012385.1 of Rickettsia bellii RML369-C. Classification (NCBI taxonomy): domain Bacteria; kingdom Pseudomonadati; phylum Pseudomonadota; class Alphaproteobacteria; order Rickettsiales; family Rickettsiaceae; genus Rickettsia; species Rickettsia bellii. Next base: position 1,151,417 of record NC_007940.1, on the reverse strand, counting down.
GGTGGTCAAATTGCAAGATCAGCCGGTACGTCGGTAGATTTAGTAGGTAAAGATTCAGGATATGCACAAATTAAATTAAAGTCTGGTGAATTTAGATTAGTACCTTTAGATTGTATGGCTACGATAGGTACAGTATCTAATCCTGATCAAAAAAATATTAACTTAGGTAAAGCTGGTAGAAATAGATGGCTTGGTTGGAGACCTCATGTAAGAGGTGTGGCAATGAACCCTGTAGATCACCCGCATGGTGGTGGTGAGGGTAAAACCTCTGGTGGGCGTCATCCAGTTACTCCTTGGGGATTCCCGACGAAAGGTAAAAAGACGCGTAAAAATAAGCGTACTTCTAAGTTTATTATAAAGAAAAGAAAATAAATTTTTAAATTAATTAGGTATTAATTATGGCACGTTCGGTGTGGAAAGGGCCTTTCGTAGATGGTTATTTAATAAAAAAAGTTCAAAAATTAATGGAATCTGGTAAGTCAGAAATGATTAAAACTTGGTCTAGAAGATCAACCATTTTGCCTATTTTTGTTGGTTTTACGTTTTCTGTTCACAATGGAAATAAATTTATTCCAGTTTCTGTAAATGAAGAAATGGTTGGTAGAAAACTAGGGGAATTCTCTCCTACTAGAACATTTCATGGGCATGGAGCAGATAAAAAAGTTAAAAGAAAATAAAATCATATGGTACAGGAAAATAAAAATTTTGCCACGGCAAAAGCTAAATCAATTAGAGTTAGTCCAAGGAAATTAAACTTAGTTGCAGCTTTTATTAGAAACATGAAAGTTTCTGAAGCATTAGTGCAATTAACTTTTTCGCCAAAAAGAATTTCAAAAGTTGTAAAAGCTTGTCTGCAATCTGCTGTAGCAAATGCTGAAAATAATCTAGGTTTAGATATAGATAGATTAGTTATAACTAACGCAACAGTAGGCAAGGCTTTAGTAATGAAAAGAGTTATGCCAAGAGCAAAAGGAAGAGCTACTAGAATAAATAAGTTTTTTAGTAATCTTTATATAACTGTTACAGAAAAAGAGGATAATTAAGATGGGGCAGAAAGTTTGTGCACATGGTTTTAGGGTTGGACCGACTTTAATTAAAGGTTGGGATTCTGTATTTTATGCAGAAAAGCAGTATAAAACTCTTTTTATACAAGATTTAAAGATTAGAGAATTAGTTAATAAAAGTTTTACTCAAGCTCAAGTTAGCAGAATTTTAATTGAACGTCCTTCTAACAAAAGTATTATTATCAATATTAATGCAAAAAAACCGAATATAATTATCGGTAAAAACGGTAGTGAAATTGATAAGCTAAAAAAAGCCATTGAAAAAATGACTTCTTTAAGTGAAGTTTATATAAATATTCATGAAGTTAGAAAGTTTAATATAGATGCAGCTATAGTAGCTCAGACAATAGCATCGCAGCTTGAAAAAAGAGTATCCTTTAGAAAAGCAATGAAGACAGCAATTCAAGCTTCATTTAAACAAGGTGGACAAGGTATAAGAGTTAGTTGCTCAGGACGTCTTGGTGGAGCTGAGATTGCTAGAACAGAATGGTATATAGAAGGGAGAATGCCATTGCATACTTTAAGAGCAGATATTGATTATTCGACTGCAGAAGCTATAACTACTTATGGGGTTATAGGAGTTAAAGTTTGGATTTACAAAGGCGAGTATACCGAAAATAAAAGATATAATTAATTTTTAAGTATTAAAATGTTAGCTCCAAAAAAACAAAAATTTAGAAAAGCTCATAAAGGTAGAGTTGTTTCAAAATCAAAAGCAGGTACAACACTTGCCTTTGGATCATTTGGTTTAAAATCTATAGATGGTTGGCGTGTTACTGCTAGACAAATAGAAGCAGGAAGAAAAGCGGCTACTAGATGTATGAAACGTCAAGGAAGATTATGGATACGAATCTTTCCTGATCTTCCGGTTTCTAAGAAGCCTGCTGAAGTAAGAATGGGTAAAGGTAAAGGAAATCCTGAATTTTTTGCAGTAAGGGTATCACCTGGAAGAATTATGTTTGAAATTGAAGGGGTTGAGGAAGATGTTGCAGTTAAAGCTTTAGAGCTTGCAAGTGCAAAATTACCTGTTAGAACAAGGATAGTGAGGCATTATGAATGATTTAAAATCATTAAAGAGTGAATTGACAAGTAAAACAGTTGAAGAGCTTTTTAAGCATCTTAATCTTTTAAAAAAAGAACTATTTAATTTAAGATTTCAGCAAACTCTGGGCGAATTAAAAAATACTAGTAGGTTTTCATTAGTTAAAAAGTCTATAGCACGTATTAAAACTGAATTAACAAAAAGATCTAGTAGTGGAGAGTAATTAAAATGCCTAAAAGAGTCCTACAAGGGGTAGTTATAAGTTCAAAAACTGATAAAACAGTTACAGTAAAAGTAGAAAGAAGATTTAAACATCCTATTTATAAAAAATTTATAAAAGTATCTAAAAAATACGCAGCTCATGATCCAAATAATAAGTTTCAAGAAGGCGATAAAGTTAATATAATTGAAAGTCGCCCTATTTCAAAAACTAAAACATGGGTAGTAATAAATGAAGAGTAAAGGTTTTATCCTTTGACTTTATTGGGAAAATTGTTTATTTTGTCTTTCGTGAATAAAATTGGAAGTGATATATGATTCAAATGCAAAGCATTTTGGAAGTGGCAGATAATTCCGGTGCCAAAAAAGTTATGTGTATTAAAGTTCTAGGTGGCTCCCATCATATGGTAGCAAAGCTAGGAGATGTTATAGTTGTATCTATTAAGGAAGCTATACCTGGTGGTAAAGTTAAAAAAGGTGACGTTTATAAAGGCGTTATTGTCCGTACAAAAACAGGGGTTGTAAGAGCTGATGGTAGTACAATAAAGTTTGATAAGAACGCATTAGTGCTTTTAAACAAACAAGATGAGCCTATAGGTACTAGGGTTTTTGGTCCTGTGACAAGAGAACTTAGAGCAAAAAAATATGTTAGAATTATGTCGCTCGCAGAGGAAGTGTTATAAATGATAAAATTAAAAGTAAAAAAAGGTGATGAAGTTATTGTTATTACTGGAAAATACAAAGGGAAAAAAGGAAAAATATTAAAGGTTTTTCCTGAGCAAAATAAAATAGTTGTTTCAGGAATAAATTTAGTTAAAAAACATACTAAACCTACCAAAGTAAGCGAAGGCGGCATAATAACTAAAGAATTACCTATAGATATTTCAAATGTTGCACATGTTGATCCTAAAACTGGTAATCCTACTAAGGTAGCTTTTAAATTTTTAGAAGATGGTTCTAAAGTTAGAATAGCAAAAAAATCCGGAGAAATTATTGGTAAGGAAGGCAAATAATGTTAAGATTTAAAGAATTATATCAAAAGGAAATTATTAGCAATTTGCAAAAAGAATTTTCTTATAAAAATAAACATGAAATTCCAGCTATTGAAAAAATTGTCATAAATATGGGTGTAGGGGAAGCAATAGCTGATTCAAAAGTGATTGATAAAGCAGTAAATGATTTAACTTTAATCTCTGGTCAAAAACCTTTTGTAACTTCAGCAAGAAAATCTATTGCAACATTTAAGTTACGTGATGGTATGAAAATAGGTTGCAAAGTTACTTTACGTAAAGATAGAATGTATGATTTCTTAGAAAGGTTAGTAATTGTTGCGTTACCTCGTGTTAAAGAGTTTCGTGGTTTTTCTTACAAAAGTTTTGATGGTAAAGGTAATTTTACTTTTGGACTAAAAGAACAGATAGTTTTTCCTGAGATTAATTATGATAAAATTGACTCTATAAGAGGAATGGATATTACAATCGTTACATCTGCTAAAACAGATAAAGAAGGTAAATCCTTGTTATCAGGATTTAATTTACCTTTTTATAATTAAGTTTAAGGTATATAATGGCAAAAGTAAGTTCTATAAAAAAGAATGAAAAAAGAAAAAAATTATCACAAAGTTTACATAATAAGCGTGAGAAATTAAAAAATAAAATTTACGATAAAAATATTTCATTAGAAGAGCGTTTTTCTTTGGTAATGTCATTAGCACAATTATCTAGAAATTCATCAGCCACTAGAATTAGAAATAGATGTGAGCTTACAGGTAGACCAAGAGGGGTTATAAGAAAATTTGGCATATCAAGAAATAAACTCAGAGAATTAAGTGGCAGAGGTTTAGTTCCAGGGATAATTAAGTCAAGTTGGTAAAAATAATAGGTGAATAAATATGTCAATGACAGATAATGTAGCAGATATGTTAACTAGAATTAGAAATGCTTATAAAAGCAAACTAATAAATGTTTCTTTTCCTAGTTCTAAGATTAAAACTTCAATTTTAGAAGTGCTACAAAAAGAAGGTTATATAAAAAATTATACAAGTACTCCAAAAGATAACATTAGCTATACTGAGGTAACCTTAAAATATTCTGCTAATGGTGATGCTTCTATATGCGAGATTCATAGAGTGTCAAAGCCAGGAAAAAGGGTGTATTCTGCAATTAAGGACTTAAAAGGATACTACAATAATATGGGAATATATATTCTATCTACTCCTTATGGTGTTATGTCTGATAGAGAAGCTCATATTAAAAATGTTGGCGGTGAAGTAATTTGTAAAGTATTTTAAGGTAAAAAAATGTCATGCGTTGGAAAGTTACCGATTATTATACCTGAAGGTGTAAAAGTCGGGTTAAATGATTTAGAAGTAAAAATATCAGGACCTAAAGGTGAGTTATCAAAAAGCTTTAAAGGTAGCATAGGAATTTCATTAGCAGAAAATAAGCTTTTAGTAAAGCCATTATCTTCAAGTAAAAGTGCACGTGCTATGTGGGGTACAGCTAGAAGCATAATATCAAATATGGTTACCGGAGTTAAAGAAGGCTTTAAGTTAAAGCTTGAAATTAATGGTGTAGGGTACAGGGCAATGATGAAAGGTAAGTATTTAAATCTAATGCTTGCTAAAAGTCATAACACAAAAATTGAAATACCTTCACACATTAAAGTTGAAGTACCTAAGCAGAATATAATTATTCTTGAGGGTACAGATAAAGAAAAATTAGGTCAATTTGCTTCAATTATTATAAAACAAAGACCACCTGAACCTTATAAAGGAAAAGGAATTAAATTTGAAGATCAATTTATACCGTGCAAAGAAGGTAAGAAAAATTAATTTAAGAGTTAAATATGCGTAGTGCTAAGCTAAAATTTGAAAAGAGAAGAAGTAGAATAAGACATAAAATAGCTAAAACAGCTAATAGAGCTAGATTGTCAATATTTAAATCAGGTAGACATATTTATGCACAGATTATTGATGATACTAAATCAGTAACAATTGCTTCTGCTTCAACTTTAGACGAAAAGATTAAAAAATTAAAAAAATCTCATTGTAATGTTGAAAATGCTACAAAAATAGGTGAATTAATAGCTGAGAAAGCTGTATCTTGTGGTGTAGAAGAGGTAGTATTTGATAGAAGTGGATATAAGTATCATGGTGTTGTAAAAGCTCTTGCTGATGCTGCTAGAAAAAAAATAAGATTTTAGTTTAAGGTTTAAAATATGTCTAAAGTTAGAAAAAACGAAGAAGCTTTAAGTGAAGTTTTAGTTGATGTAAATAGAGTTACAAAAGTAGTAAAAGGTGGTAGAAGATTTGCTTTTTCTGCTTATGTAGTAGTTGGTGATAAAGCTGGAAGAGTTGGAGCAGGTCACGGTAAAGCGAAAGAAGTAAATGAAGCAAGAGAAAAAGCAAAACAAGCTGCTAAAAAGAAAATGATGAAAGTATCTTTATATCAAAATAGAACAATTCATCACGATGTTATAGGCAGAAGTGGAGCAGCTAAGGTGGTCTTAAGAAGAGCTAAAGCAGGTACAGGTGTTATAGCAGGGGGGTCTATGAGAGCAATTTTTGATTCTTTAGGTGTTCATGATATTGTTGCTAAGTCGATAGGCTCAACAAATGTTTATACAATGATAGCTGCAACGTTTGATGCATTAAAAAAACTTTCGTCCCCAAAATCTATTGCTGCAAGAAGAGATAAAAAAATGAATGAAATTTTTATAAAATCTTCTGATATCCAAGTTAATGAATAATATTTTAAGGTAAGATGTATACGCTATGAATAATAAAAATTTAATTAATGATGTAAAAGTTACTCAAGTTAAAAGCAGTATAGGTCGTAAATATGATCAAAAATTAACATTAATTGGGCTTGGTTTAAATAAAATTAATAAATCTGTTGTTCTTAAAAATACTGATTCAGTTCAAGGTATGCTCAAAAAAGTAGAGCATTTATTAAAAATAGAAAATGTGTAATTAGAGTTTTTCAATGAAATTAAATGAATTATATAATAATATAGGTGCTAAAAAAAATAAGAAAAGAGTAGCACGTGGTATTGGTAGTGGAAAAGGAAAAACTGCTGGAAGAGGTGTTAAAGGTCAAAAATCTAGAGCAGGTGTTGCAATAAAAGGCTTTGAAGGTGGTCAAACTCCAATGATTAAGAGGCTGCCTAAGAGGGGCTTTAATTGTATCTCATCTAAAAAATATAATGTTATTAATATTTATAATATTGAAGCAGCAATAGCAGAAGAGCGTTTAAATGCTAATGATGTTATTACTAAGGAAAAATTAATAGAAATTGGTTTAATTAATAAAAGTAATAAAAAGTTAGTAAAATTGTTATCTATTTGCAGTGATGATTTCAATTATCCTTTATCGTTTAAATTAGATTCTTATTCTTCTAAAGCTAAAGAAATAGTTGAAAAAGCAGGCGGAAAATTATTATAATTTATGAACCAAAATTTCTCTAAAAAATCTAGCAATGATTTAATTAATCGTATTATTTTTACTATTTTTGTTCTTATAATATGCAGATTTGGTTCGTTTATACCTATTGCAGGTATAGATGCTATTGCTTTAGGTAGTATTGCTGAAAAAAATCAGTCAGGGATACTTGGTATGTTTAATATGCTGTCAGGTGGCTCACTAGGCAGAATGTCCATTTTTGCTTTAGCGATTATGCCATATATAACAGCATCAATAATTATTCAGCTAATGTCTGTAGCATATAAGCCTTTAGAAAATTTAAAAAAAGAAGGAGAAGCGGGTAAAAGGAAAATAAATCAATTATCTAGATATTTAACAGTCTTGCTTGCTTCACTTCAAGCTTATGGTGTTGCAGTAAGTTTAGAGTCAATTGTAACAAATACCGGACCTGTAGTAATTATACCGGGGCTTTTCTTTAAAATTACAACAGTAATTACTTTAGTGGTAGGTACGATGCTACTAATGTGGTTAGGTGAACAAATTACACAACGTGGTATAGGTAATGGTACATCTTTAATTATATTTATAGGTATAATTTCCGGTGTGCCTAGTGCTATTATTAGTATGTTTGAACTATCAAGAAAAGGTGCATTATCACCTTTAGTTGCAATTGCTGTTTGTGCGGGAGTAGTTATATTAATATCTATAATAATTTTCTTTGAGAAAGCACAAAGAAAATTATTAGTTCAGTATCCTAAAAGGCAAGTAGGAAATAAAATTTATGGTGGTGATTCAACATATATGCCACTTAAGTTAAATACTTCTGGGGTAATTCCTCCGATATTCGCTAGTTCAATTTTATTATTCCCGGCTACACTGGCTAATTTTTCAAGTAGTAATTCTGAAATAATGAATATGCTTACTTATTATTTGGGTCACGGGAAGCCTATATATATATTATTGTATGTAGCATTGATAATGTTTTTTAGCTTTTTTTATACTGCAATAGTATTTAATTCTGAAGAAACTGCTAATAATTTAAGAAAATACGGTGCTTATATTCCTGGTAAAAGACCAGGAAAAAATACATCTGAATATTTTGATTATATACTTACTAGGCTTACGGTTGTAGGTGGTATATATTTAAGCGTAATATGTATAATACCTGAGTTATTAATGAATAAATATGTTATTTCTCTTTCTTTAGGTGGTACAAGTTTTTTAATTGTAGTAAATGTAGTACTTGATACATTGACTCAAATTCAAACTTACTTATTTAGTAGTAAATATGAAAGTTTAATGAAAAAAGTAAAATTAAAAAATTAAAAATGAGTTAGAAGTGATAATAATTTTTTTAGGTCCTCCCGGTGCTGGAAAAGGAACTCAAGGAAAAAAAATAGCTAAAAAAATTCATTTACCACATATAGCAATTGGCGATATATTTAGAGCAATTATTAAAACATCAAGTAAGGATGCTGAAGTAATTAATAGTTATGTTGAGCAAGGAAAGCTTATTCCTGATGAAATAGTTAATCATATAATTAAAAATTTTTTATCATCTTCTGATTATAAAAAAGGTTATATATTAGATGGATATCCGCGTAATTTAGAACAAGCTAAGTTTTTTGAATCATTTGTCACAGAAAAAATAAAAGTAATATATTTAAATGTTTCAGATGAATTACTAATTAAAAGAATTTTAGGTAGATATAGTTGTAAAAGTTGCGGAAAAATATATAATGATTATTTTCTAAAGCCTAGAATTGATAAAATATGTGATGTTTGTAAATCAAGCGTATTTGAATATAGAAAAGATGATAATGAAGAAGTAATAAAAGAAAGAATTAATATATTTAAAACTGAAACTTATCCATTAATACAGCATTATAAAAACAATGATGATTTTTATATGATTGATGGAAATAAAAATGAAGAGCAAATAGAAGATCATATAGAGAAAGTACTAAAAATAAATTGACTTTAGTAAAGATTTTTATATTATTTTCTAGTTACCAGTAAAATTTTGGAGAATATTTGTGGCAAGAATTGCGAGTGTTAACATTCCCGATAATAAACGTTTAGTAGTAAGCTTGACTTATATTTATGGTCTTGGGACTACTATGGCAAAAACAATTTGTAAAAAAGCAAAAATATTAGAAGATAAGAAAGTTAAAGATCTTACTGATCAAGAACTAATAAGCTTACGTAATATTATCGAAAATGAATATAAAGTTGAAGGTGATTTAAGAAGAGAAGTAACGCTTAATATTAAAAAGAAAAAAGATATTAGAAGTTATCAAGGGCTTAGACATATACGTAAGCTACCTGTAAGAGGTCAGAATACTCATTCTAATGCTAGAACTAGAAAAGGTAAAGCTGTTGCAATAGCCGGAAAGAAAAAAGCTGTAAAATAATAGTTAAAGTAGAGTATAAACATAATGAATCAGACGGTTAAAGCTAAAAAAAAGAAAAAAACTATCACCCTAGGTGTGGTACATATTAGAGCATCGTTTAATAATACTATTGTAACATTTACTGATGTTCAGGGTAATGCGATATCTTCTGCATCAGCCGGAGCTAATGGGTTTAAGGGAGCAAAAAAAGCTACCCCTTATGCAGCTCAGATAACAATTGATAAAGCAGCTGAAAAGGCAAAAGAATACGGTCTGAAAACTATTTCTATTAGAATTGGAGGACCTGGTGCTCAGCGTGAATCTGCAATGAGAGCTTTATTTGGGCAAAATTTTGTAGTTACATCAATTTTAGATGTATCATCAATTGCTCATAATGGAGTAAAAGCACCAAAAAGAAGAAGAGTATAAGAAGCATAGGTATTAAATGTTATCGTTAAGTAAAAACTGGAACGCTTTAATAAAAACAGATAAAGTATCTTATGAGAGCTTCCCTGAGACTAATAATAAATCTAAGATTATAGTTGAGCCTTTAGAAAGGGGATTTGGTTTGACTCTAGGTAATGCTATGAGAAGAGTTTTACTTTCTTCTCTACAAGGAGCAGCGGTTACCTCTATAAAAATTCCTGGAATAGAGCATGAATTTTCTTCTATACCAGGTGTAAAAGAGGATATATCAGAGATAATTTTGAATGTTAAAGGCATAGAAATCAAAATGCACGTTGCAGAAAAACGTGTTATAAGATTAAAAGCAACAGGACCTGGTGCTATAACGGCTGGTATGATTGAAGCCGGGCATGACGTAGAAATATTAAATCCTGATCATGTAATTTGCAATTTAGCTAAGAATAAACAATTTGAAATGGAATTAACTTGCAAAGTTGGTAAGGGGTATACACTTAGTACAAACAATAATGAGGATAATAACTTACCAATTGGTGAAATAGCTATAGATGCTTTATTTAATCCTGTAAAAAGTGTTACTTATAAAGTAGAAAATACAAGGATAGGTCAGGTCACTGACTATGATAAGTTAATTATGTTTGTTGAAACTAATGGTGATATATTGCCTGAAATGGCAGTAGGCTTAGCTGCTCGTATTTTGCAAGAACAGCTTCAATTATTTATTTCTTTCGAAGAACAAGAAGAAGATAAACAAGTTAAAACAGATGCATTACCATTTTCTCCTTATTTACTTAAACGAGTTGATGAATTGGAATTATCAGTTAGATCAGCAAATTGTTTAAAAAATGATAATATAATTTATATAGGTGATTTGGTAAAAAGAACGGAAGCTGATATGCTAAGAACTCCAAATTTTGGTAGAAAGTCCTTAAATGAGATTAAGGAAATACTTGCAAAATTTAGTTTGAGATTTGGTATGGATGTACCAGATTGGCCACCAGAAAATATACATGAATTATCTAAACGTTACGAAGATTCTTATAATTAAGGACAATAGAGATGCGACATAAAATTAAAGGTAGAAAATTAAATGTAACAAGTAGCCATAGGAAAGCAATGCTTGCTAATATGGCAGTATCACTTGTTACTCATGAGCAAATAAAAACTACTTTGCCAAAAGCTAAAGAATTAAGACCTTATATCGAAGTTCTAGTTACTAAGGCTAAGGATAATAACTTAGCAGCAAGAAGAAATATTCTATCAAAAATAAAAGATAAAAAAGCAATCGAGAAGCTTATAGATGTTTTAGGTGTTAGATACAAAGATAGACCAGGTGGATATACTAGAATAGTAAAAGCCGGATTTCGCTATGGTGATTTAGCTCCAATCGCATATATTGAATTTGTAGATAGAGATATTAATGCTAAAGGAAATATACCTCAAGATAATAGCAAAGAAGATATTAAAAGTAATAAAGGGACTAAATAATGGCTAATCATTCTTCAGCAAAGAAAGCTGCAAGACAAACAGTAAAAAAAACCTTAGTTAATAAAAGAAGAGCTAGTGCAATAAAAACTTTTGTGAAAAAGGTTTTACATGAAATTAATCAAGGTAATAAAGAAGAAGCTAACTCAGCTTTAGTAATTGCACAATCTAAGATAATGCAAGGTGTGAAAAAAAATATAATTAAGTTAAATACTGCATCAAGAAAAATCAGTAAATTATCAAAAAAAATAAAAACTATGAATTAAATTTAAATCATAAAAATAATTATGTTATTTTTTAATTTTAGTTTCTATTTAATAAATTTATTCTTCATTGTATTTTATCTAATTAACTTTAAGTTAATAATATAGGGCGATTAGCTCAGTTGGTAGAGCATCTCGTTTACACCGAGAGGGTCGGCAGTTCGAGTCTGTCATCGCCCACCATATTATAATCAGTTTTCTAACACATCCTTACCTTATATATATTTTTTATATGCTGGGTATATGCTGGCTTTATGCTGGTTTTCCCTCAATAAAATGGAGGAACTATGAATAAAATAGTTGCTCCTTTTTCTTTGTCAGAGTCTTCCAACGATACAATTTTTTACGATATAGTAGGGAATTTTATACCGCCTGAATGGAAAAATTTAACTTCTAGTAGTGGAAAAATTTTGAGCAAAACCGCAAGGCAAATTTTATCGCTTGTGGTTTCACGAATGCCTTATATAGAAGATAAAGCTGAAGAAATAAATAGTAATGGCATAAATTTATCAAATGAATTACAGGAAACTTACTATTATTTTGAGAAACTTCTTGGGCTTTGTCAACGACGTATAAGACAATGTTTAGTAGAACTTGAAAAAAGTGGCTATATTAAAGTTGCTTTAATTAATATGACTGAACAATATACTAAATATCGCAATATTTTAAGTATCAAGCTTGTAAAAAATTTTGTACCCTACCCGCAAAAAATTTCAGGTCAACCTGAAAATTATTTCGGGGTTGCCCGAAATAATTTTCACCCACACAATATAATAGATAATAATAAATCTAGATATGAAGAAGCTGATTTTGAAAATGATATTTTTGATAAAGGAAATTTAAGCAACGAAAATATAAATGATTTGGATAACACGCTAATTTCTAAAAGTAAAAATGAAAGTTTAGAGCCGAAAGTAATAAATCAGGCTACTTCTTCAGGTGTTATGAAGAAAACGGAAGAATTTCATCCATTGACCGAGGAAGATGAACAGTGGCTAAGATCAAAGTCAGGTCGTGATTTTAACTTAAGATTTATGAATAAATTATTGTTAAAACTTGCTGATAATAAGCCTAATAATCGTTTTAGCACAAAAGAAAAATTGTTAAATTATATGGCTAAAGCTTTAATAAACGAAAAACGTGACACTGTTACGGCTAATAGTGAAGATTTTAGCTTTGAATATGACCATAAGACAAAAAAAATAGAAACATATTTAAAGGAAATAGAACTTAGTAGCGACACTAGGGCTGAAGCACAATTAAAGCGTAAAATAGCTGCAGTATTTGAACCAAATGATGCTTATAAAATACTGCAAGCAAGTATATTTCCTGAAGAAATTGAAATGGAAGAATATACGCTAAAACTAAAATATAATATTTCTTTATCTGAACATATCAAAAGAATTTTACTAAACCAAATACAAGCTGTTTATGGAGCTAAAAAAGTAAAGCACCTTAAGGTAATTTATACTAGTGCCGCTAAACCAATTGTCAAACAAACGCAAGAATTAAGTGTTGAAAGTTATATTGAAACGGCACTTGTTGGACTTGACGACATATGGCGTAAAGTTAGGGAGTATTTAATATATTCTTGTGGAAAAATGGTTGATATAGCTTGGTTTAGTAAGTTAGAATTAACGACAAAGGACCAGATAAATAACAAAATTTTTCTTAAACCAAAAACAGCGTTTATAGGTAGTAGAATTACCGCCGACTACTTTTTTCACTTAAAAAAAGCTTTTGAAAACTTTAACTATAGCTATGAATTGATTAAAGTTTGAAGTTTATAAATACAATTATTAGTTGCATCGCTAGTTTTTAATAAAAATTCTTTTTGTTGGTTATTATTTTAAAGTTAGTTAATTAACGTAGCACCAAATTAATATTATTTTGCTAGTCATATTAAGGTATATAAGCTAGTTTATTTTTGCCACACAAAGTTTTAAAAATATTTATTATTGCAATTTCTCACTTTTAATTTTAAGTAGAAACTGTTATAAAAAATTCTTTAATAAATTTAAATGTAACTTTTATGGAAGATTTAAGCCGTTGGAAAGAAAAGTTTGAAAGCTGTATTTATGCTAAAAAACTACTTGATAAACTCGAATATCTAAACACCAAAGTAAATAATCCTATAGATCCCCTCGAAGTCAAAAAGGGTATTTATTATGCCCGAAAGTATCATGGCTTACAAATGCGTAAGTCAGGTGATCCTTATTATTCTCACCCAATCGAAGTGGCAATTATGCTTGCAGAGTTTACAGCAATGGAAGTACCTAAGCTTTACAATGCTGTAATGATACAAGCAGCACTACTTCATGATACTATTGAAGATACAGAACTTACAGAGGAAATGATTGCTAAAATCTTTGGGGAAGAAGTTGCACGACACGTTGAGGGCTTAACCCATATTAAATCTTATGGCAAGATTAGTGCAGAAGAAAGTCTGAATTTGCTAGCTAAACAAAAAAGATATGATACAGTATTAATAAAATTATTTGATAGAATACATAATATACAAACATTGGGTGCTAAATCGCCCGAGAAAGCACGAAAAATTATTGAAGAGACTTTATCTTGTTTTTTAGTTACGGCTGTATATTTTGAAACTAAAACTATAGAAAATTATTTATTTAATATATGTTACAATTTTATTAACAATAATTTTTCGCCTAATTCCAATAAAATTAATATATCATATTCTTTTCTAAATTCTCAAAGTGACGCAACCCCAAATAATAGCCTATCGTTACTGGTATCATAATCATTAGTATTCCCCAGTAACCAAAATATTCTGTTAAATATGCAAGACCGAATGATGTTATAATATACATTAACGCACGTGACATAGCAAATATGAAGCTAGTATGCATAAAGCGTTTGAAGACGGGAAAATGTTTATAAAAAATTGCTGTAGCCGGAAAATAACCAGGAGCAAATACAAGAAAATATACTTGTATTAACATTATATAAGAGGGTGTCAAATTCTGCATTATCACAGGTGAAAAGCAAAAAAATACTATAAGAATGTAAAATGTTGCTCTTAATATTTTTAAAGGATAAATTTTATAACTTAAATATACTAATAATATAGTACCTGTAAGTTCTATCATGGAAATAAAAAAATTATGATGAATAACTTCAGCAGGACTATATCCAAAATTTTCTGTTAGAATATTTCCACAATAAAAATATCCAAAATAAGACCATACAGGCCATGTACATTGTATTGCAAAATAAGAAATGAAAGTTTTAAAGTTTGTTTTTTCTTTTATAATGCTATTACTCTCAATTTTTTTTGGGTCTATGCCGGTTTTTTCTAAACTTAATTTTATCCGTCTCTTAGCATCAATAAAATCCCGAGTTTCTTTTAATGTTGTTCTTGCCATCAGACCAGTGACCGCTACAAATGCTCCAAATAGAAAAGCATAACGCCAATTAAAATTTCCTGAAGTTACAATAGCTGCTATACCAAGTGCTGCTAAAGTTCCTAATGTACTAAAAATTGTGGTTGATGCTACCGCAGGGTATTGTAAGGGGGGTTTTACCATTTCAGTAATGTAAAGTTGAGCCCCTGTAACTTCTGTAGCAGAAGAAATACCTTGAATAGCACGAAAAAGTGTAATTAGTACTGTTGCAGTAAATCCTATTTCATCATAAGAAGGAAGTACAGCAATACCTATACAGGTACAAGCCATTAAAAAAGTTGCTATTAAAATTACCGGCTTACGCCCTATATTATCACCTATCCAGCCAAACAATAAAGCACCAAAAGGTCTAAATATAAAAGTTGAACAATAAGCAAAAGCAGAAAGTACTTTAATAGAGTAAGAATTATCTGGAGAAAAGAATATTTTATTAAGAAGTACTGCCATATGCATAGCATTAGGTCAAAATATTCTAGGAATGTACCTATTGATAATAAACCTATGGCTTGCTTTTGTTCCCGTGTTAAGCTTTTTTGCTCTTGTGCATATTTTAACATAATTTCTTTACAAAAAATTAAATTGTAAAGAACTTATACCTTTTTATATAAAAGTCAATAGGAAATAATAAAAACTGTAAAACACAAATCCTCACAAATATTAAAAATAAATATAGGCTTAGCACCTAATAATATGTACCCACCTTCTACTTGTGCGGGGTGCACTGCAGAAATTGAAGCTATACATCATGATGGAGTGCAAGCTTTTGTCTATGCTGCCAGCCCGTATAATGTACCTGTAGAAAATAAATATAAATTATCTGACAATATATTAAATAGTAAAAATCCTAATGTATGGAAATCTGTATTAGAATCTAAATATCTAAATGAATTACAAAGACAAGCTGATTTCCTTGTAAATAAATTAGCTACATTACCGGAAGCTGAGGAGTTATTAAATAAATTAAGTGATTTTAGAAGAGATATAGGTGAAACAATTGAGAGTACTACTGACGCATATAATAAGTTACATAAAGAAAATATAGACTCACTTACTGATTCTCTTGAAAAAATAACAACTAAAACAGCTACAGCTTGTAGTAGCAAACAAAAGCGTTCTACTGATCCTTGTACAAAATTTAAGCCTTTATATCAACCGTTACCTGATAATGAACATATTATTAATCAATATTTAGATTATGCTTTTATGGTAGAACCTAAGCAGAGTCATAACTTAAAATATATAACAAATCTTAGTAAGCTGCTAGATGAAACAAAAGAAAACCATAGTAAGGTTGAGCAGAGAAAACTTGATTTATTATCAAGAAAAGCCTCGAACTTTAGAAAGAAATATATAGATGAAAATAGTTTAAAAGCAATAAGTAAAAAGGATTTCCCTAAACAATTACCTGCATTATACAGTAATGGAGAGCATACTATATTATTGTTTAAAGAAAATAATCAATATAAATTATATAGTAAATCCATAAATTATAATGAAATATTTACGCTTAAGGCTGACTTAACATATCCAGAATTTAGTAGTTTTATTAAACAATTCTTTTCAGCTAATGGTATTAATCTTCACCATAATTGTTATGTACTAGCAAATCCTTTACCTAAAAAAGCAGTCAACCAATTAAATCTCAACCCAAATCAAATTAGCACAGATTATCAAGAGTTATTGAAAGGTAAAGTACCAGGTATAAAAAACTTTTCAGAAAAAGAAATTTTAGATTTATCAGGCTATAATTTCCAAAATAAAGATATAAAAAAATTAACAAAGATAAATCTTAATAAAGTTAAAACACTTATTCTTGATAATAACAATATAGGAATGAATGGTCTTGAAGCAATATTATATTCAGGAAATTTTCCGAATTTAAAAGAATTAAGTATTCGTAATAATAAATTGGATATTAAAGATGCCTTATCATTAATCAATTTAAATAAATTACCTATCTTAGATATAAGCCAAAATAAATTTAGCTTACAAGCAATTGAACAATTTTCTTTATTAGAAAATTCCAAAATACAAATAGTAACAGGGAAAGACTATGATCAATTAAAATATCAAATAGGGCAGTATGGTGGGTATGATAAATATTTAGAAAGCGTACATATTCAAGAAATTATGCCTAATATTCATAGTAAGCAGTATGGAAAGGCTTTAGGAAATAAATTATTAAATGCAGCAGGTCATATACAATTAATAAACTCTCTTCATAGTATTAGCCAAACATGCGTCCAAGATGATGCAACTAAAGAATGTATGTTGGGTTTGGCAGGATTTAGCTACTCATTCTTATCGCAACCTATAGAAAATATAGCAGTTAAATATACTATTAAATCCCTAAATAATGCTGGAAATATTGCAAGTAAACTAACCCGTTTCAAATTTATAAAACCGGAATTTATAATTAAAGTAGGAGCAGGAAAATATGCTGTAAAATTTGCAAAAGGTGCTGCTGGTGCTATAGCAGGAGCATTTGATATTGTAGATATAACCTTAGCATCAGTAAAATTAAACGAATGTCTATCAGCAATAGATACTAAATGTAGTGATAAAGAAATAAGAGACTCTATAGCTTCCATAACTTTTTCATCTGTATCTTTTATAAGCGGTATAGTTTTTGTTGCTAATCCTATTGCAGGTATTGTAGTTGGTACTGTATTAATGATTGGGCAGGGTATATATAACGGTGTTAGTAATATTATAGAATATGAAGAAAAGTACGACACAACTCATAATGAAAATTGGAGTATTTTTTGGCGTAGTTTTTTATCATATCCAATGCATGAGGATATAACAGAATTAGCTGCTCGCGTAAAATATATAGATAAATTGACGGAACAAGCATTTGCGAATTTCCAGGCTTTATCCAATAATGTCGATATCGTAGCTTATGGATTTGGGTTAGGTGAAATATTTTTAGAGACAGTTAAAGTTAAAGAAATTGTAACACCAGGACCGCTTGTTAAACCAAATCTTATAAGCAAAAATTATAGAGAAGTAGAAGTTGAAAAAACAAATACTAAGCTTTGTTCTTCTTCCTCCGTAATTGATATGAGTAAACCTCATAATAAAAAATATAGCTTATCGAGATTTTTACCTAAAAAACGTTCAGAAGCAGATATGATTTGCTTACCAAAGAAAACAAACAATAATTATGAGTATTCAGAAGAAAGTAATAATTCAAAAGATAGTAAATATTATTGTGAAAATGCCGTAGTCATTCAGTCGCAAGCAAATAGTTTTTCTAAAAACCCAAAAATTATTTATGATTTAGCATATATAAAATCAGGCTATATTATCGGTAGTAATGAGTGGAATAATATTTTTTATATTCATGAGGGTAATAGCACATTAAGGGGTGGTAAAAATACAACTAATCATTTTGCTTTTTTAGAAAAAAATTTTACAGGTAGAATTAAATTTGCATATAACTCAACTAATATTATAGATATCTCAAAATTGTCAAATGAAGATATTAAAATTTCTTGGAATTCTGCGGTGCCGATATCCGGTTTGATGAATATAAGGTTTGGTAATGGAAAATCTACAATATGGGCAGAACAAATTGATGAAAAGATAAAAATAAATATATATGGAAGTAGAAATAATACTGATACTGTTATTTGTGATACTAATGACTTAGTTTCAAAATCTAAACTTCAAAGTCCTATATTAGTTAATACAGGAGGTGCCAATAATTCATTTTATCCTGATAAAATAAAGAATTGTAATGATGTTGTAGTTTGGCCAAATAGTAATATCTCAGGAGAAGTAGGAAAATATCTTTTTTATATTAAAACTAGCGGATTTGGTGATTATAATACAAAATCAGAAATTGATGTAAAAGGTAATGTAACAGTTACATTTCCTGATATCGTATTATTAAAAGATTGTCAGAAGATTTATTATTCCAAGGAAGATGATATTTTATATTTTGATATCAGTCCTTGGGGCAATGATAAGATTTTTACTTTAAAACTTAAAAATTATCAAAACACTAACTACATATTATTCGACAAATATGGTACTCATGTTATTCCTAAATTATCTAATAACGAAATAATCAATCGTTTTGAGTTAGATGTACGTTATCCAAATCAAGATGATAAGCGTATAGTGCAAGAATTACAAAATCTATCACAATACCAAAAATATTTAAAGAAAATTACTAGCTCTAAGGAAGGGTATAAAATTCTAACAGTAATGGAAATACCGTTTTTCTCTCCTGATATAGAAGATTATAACAAAATATTACAGCTTGATAGTGATAATAAGAAGAATATAATTTTAGGTTCTGACGGGAAAGATATTATAAGTTTAAACAAGCAGGTAATTTACGCTCAGGGTAATGAGAAAGGCGATATATATAGCAGAATTTTTATTATGGTATTCTAAATTTTATATTAATAACAAAGCAACCGACCAAGAATTAGATGTGCTGTATATACCTTATAGTATAAGTAGTATGGAAATAGCTAATATAAGCAATAGTTTAAAATTAAAAATAACAAATCAAGAGAAAAATAGTATTAAGATTGTTGATGTTTTAGATTATTTTAAAGGAGCAGAATATCAGCATTTAATGTTATTAGATGAAGAATATAACGGGTTTATTCCATTTAATACTCCAAAAACAGGGTTAATATTAGCTCCTTTCTATAGGGCAAGTAATACTAAAAACGTATTTTTAGTATCATCCGATACAAAATTAGCAGTTATTGAAGACACTAATTATGAAATATACCGTAAAGATTATGATTTAATATTTTTAACTACTAATAGACTTATCGGTTTACAAGCAAGTATAGTGTTAAAAGATTTTTACTCTGACCATGAATCATGGAAAAATTTTAAGTTCTATAAATATAACAAAGCTATAGATTATAAAAATCCTATAAAATTACCTCATATCAATCAAGATATCTTAACACTAAATCATAAAAATCTAAATAATCCTGATATATTTACAGTATATAATTTTGATTTTACTCAGGATGAGGAAATATTTCATAATATAGAAGATATATATACTGATTCGCATCCAACTCCAGAAGAGAATAAAAAAATTGGAATAGTGAGGTTTTGGAATATTAATCCAAATGATATAACAGTTGAGAGACAAAGTGAAGATATGGTTTTAAAACATGTAAATGGTTACGAACTTATTATATCAAAAGTATATTCCGACACTTATGCCTCACATATTGATATATTTGAATTTTGGGGATTAGAAGAATTATTGGAACCAATAATCATCTATCATAATAGCGATTATTCGTTCCAATTTCAATTATTGCAAGCCGGAATAGTACAAGAGGCATATATACATATAGATAAACTTGGTAATAAAGCAAATTGTTTAGATATAAATGAATTAAAATATTTAATAGCATTAGAAAATATTAAAAATGTTTCTACTGCTAAAGCTTTAGGTTTTGCTTCGTTATTAGAGCAAATGCAATATTTACAAAATTATAATCTCATTCCAAATGATCTAATAAAATTAAAAGATTGTATTAATGATAAATTATTAAGCCAATATAAATTTATCTTACATGAAAGCTTACCGCTTAAATCTATCTCTAAAGAAAAAGTAGCAGAATATAGAAAAGCTATAGAACAAATTTCATTTAGCTCTACATCTGTAATAGAATTTATAGATAGCCTAATTAATACAGCTCAAACTATGCACCAAATAAGGTATAATCATTATAGTAAAACAGAATTTAATATAGATGAAGCTAGTTATCACGCAGAATTTTTAACTTCGGGTGCTAGTAAGAGCGGTTCGTTTATTAATAATATAATAGGATCAATAAGAGAAGGGATAAATAGTATTTCTAATATTTACCATTCAAAGCAACAACCTAAAAATGATATTTTTATCGGCGAAAAATACGTATCGCTTAATGGTAAAATATAGCCTCTTTATCTAGTTCTATCATTGTTGAAGAAAATAATGTCTGGAAGCAGTATAATTCTTATCAAGGATGCCATCATGTAGCTGGTCCTTTTAAACAGCATATAGTAAGAAGTATTGATGGACAAAATGAAGTAAATATGGTTATTCGTAATGATAGTTCTGGTGGATGTGCTAATGTTTACTATAACACACCTATTAAAGAGCTACCTGCTTGGGCTAAGGTTTGTAAGAAACCGCAAAATTTAGCAGAAATATTATCTCTGCCTTATGATAGAAATAATCATATTAGCACGTTAAATCAAAATGCTAGTACTATAATACAAATAGGTAATAGTTGCGAAATAGTAAAAAATACTTTTGGTTTTTTAGATAACGATAACCCAAGCCTAAAAGTTATTATCCCTGTTACTGGTACAGTAGTTTATGTAGCTTCACTACTTCCGTCGGTTAACTTATATAATTTACCTATTCATTTAATTCCATCTATTCTTTCTTCTATTAAAGATTATATGGAAGATAAAAGTTATATGAATGGAGTTATTATTGCCGGTAAAGTAGCTATAGTAGGTTTATCTGCTGTTAATCCCTTAACCCAACTTGCTTTTTCTGCTTATACTATAGGTAGTGCCATATATTCTAAACTGCCTCAAGATTCTAGTACAAAGCTTACAATTGCTAGCGGTGGAGCAGTAGCTATAATATATAGCGATATATCTTTCATAGTTGATGTAAGTAAGGAAATAGTAGATATAAATAAAGGGCTTAATAATTTACAATTTGTTTCCACAGCTTTAAATACTTGCAAAGTAGTATTTCCATATCTTAAATCTTTGTACAATAAAATTACCAAAACTAATAATGTATCAGAAAATTTATGGGCTAATGGGCTTTGTAATTTAATCAAAAATATACAAAAGTTTCCGCTATCTTCACAAGATCAAAATTCTTTAAATGAAATATCAAAAAATCTTCCTACTGAACTGCCGGAAATAAAAACTACATGGACAGAGTTATTAGAAATAAAGGATAGATATGAAAAGGCTCAACATGATGAACTAGAAGTTTTAGGGGAAGTGATGTAAGCTTCTTCTCTTTGGAAAGGAGTATTTTATACTTTTCTCCAAAAAGCTTTTAAATACTTGTTATGAATAAAATTTAGATTTTTCATTTATTAGGGGTATATACTTTTTCCTAAAACCTCAACATCTATTCCCCATTTTTCCTTTTCTAAATAAGAAGCAATATGGAATGTTATATCATTAGGTATTATAATGCTATAATCTACAGAAACAATAATTTCCATTTTTATACATATTCCGGCAATAAAAAAAGGATATGCTTTTTTAAAGTTATTCATCGCTTCTATTGTAAATTTAAAATTATCAATTTTTTGTTCTTGTAAACATTCTTTTAACAGTTTCTTAGGAACTTTTTTATAAAATTTTATAGCACTTGCAATCTTAAAAATATCATAAGAATCATTTCTAATAGTGTTAATTTGTTCATTTTTATCTGGAAAAGCTTTTTTTAGAAACAAAATAAATCTTGTTAATTGCTCGTTATATTGGATATTGTTATATTGGATTTTTTCCTCTATTTTAGTAAAATATTGTAGTGAGTTATTAGTAATATCAAGTTCATTTAAAGGGCTACCAGATTTAAGCGTATCCGTAATTACTATTTCTTTTTCTCCTATTTTGTTATTAGAAAGATTTAGTACTCTTAAAGAGTTATTAAATTTAAGAGCATTGAAAGCTGCCTCTATCCATTCTTTCTCGATTAAGTTATAAGAAATATTAAGCTCAGTTAAAGATTTGTTAAATTTAAGAGCATTAAAAATTACTATTGCTTCTTCTCTCCCTATTAAGTTATTAGAAATATCGAGAGTAGTTAAAGAATTATTAGATTTAAGAGCGTAAAAAATTGCTGTTATCCATTTTGTCACTATTATTGTTTTTTCTCTCTCTAATGTGTTATTAGAGAGATTAAGTACTCTTAAAGATTTATTAAATTTTAGGGCATCAAAAATTACTGTTGTCCATTCTTTCCCTATTTTATTAGAGGCAATATTAAGTTCAGTTAAAGAAGTATTAGATTTAAGGAAAAATGCATTTGATATTGCTCTTTCTTTTCCCATTAAGTTATTGGAAATATCAAGAGCAGTTAAAGAGTTGTGAAATTTTAAAGCATCAAAAATTACTCTTGTTTCTTCTTGTCCTATTAAATTATTAGAAATGTTAAGCTTAGTTAATGATATATTAAATTTAAGACCATTAAAAATCATAGGTAACCATGTTTTTTCTACTATTACCTTTTCGTTCTTAATTATGTTATCAGAAAGATTAAGCACTCTTAAAGAGTCGTGAAATTTGAGAAGGGAGAAAATTAATATTAACCATCTTTTTCCTATTTCGCTATAGGTAATATTAAGCTTAGTTAAATTATCAAATTTAAAAATGTATATAATTTCTTTTGCTCCCCATGTTCCTACTTTGTTACCTATAATATTAAGCTTAGTACTACCATTTTTTAAACTATCAGCTTTTTCTTTTAAACCTTTTTTTTCTAAAAGTTCTATTAATTCTTTCATATTTAAACTCTTATTAAATTCTATGATTTTTAATATTCTATTAAAAATTAACTATTGGTAGAATCATAATAAAGGGTTTTAAGAATGCAATAGATATTTAATTAAAAATATAAATTAATGACTTATTTACAGAACCTAATAAAATTTTTCATTTATAGTCAATTGATCTAAACTAGCCTACGTCCTTGTTCGTCATCTCGCCTATTTTTATAGGTGTTGCTCCTCGCTCCTTGTATGCTAATCCAACTGAATTGACTATATTAGGGGCAGTAACTCAATAATATAAGAAAGTCTAATTATTTACTTTTTTACACTGATCAATTCTATTTTGTATTTCTTGGTATATTTCAAGAGGATTTTCTACATTGAAAAATGTTATGCCGGCTTTTTCTATGGTAGCATTACTTAGCATAGAAATAGTTCCAAGATTACAAAAACGTTGTAAAAGTCCAATTTTCAAATTTACTTCTTTTATATCTTGATATCTAATATCTACTCTCTCATATGTAATAAAATTATTGATTTTTGAGACTTTATATTCATCAATGGAATATTCTATCCAGTGAAAAAATATTTTAACTCCTAGTATAGTGAAAGTTGTTATAGCTAAATAAAGCACAATAAGCACGTTTAGAGATATTCCTAATTGGGTGAATATGACAAAATATAAGATAAATAGTAACCCTGCACATATACTACAATATCTTGTATTTATTTTTGGTTTTAGAACTTGCATTTCATTTTCCTTTAAACTGTTTTTTTATATTATTATATATTCTATATTTCTATGAATAATAGCTTTAAGTTGCTTTAAAAACAGAATTTTGCTAATCTTGATAATAAAATTTGTTACTTAAGGTTATGATTACCACATATTTAAAAGAAAATAATGCTATAGTAAAAAAAGAAGAGTATCTTGTTAATGAATCAACTTTATGGATTGATTTATTTAATATTACAAATGAAGAAAGAGAAGAGATAAAGAATTCATTAAATATAGATATACCAACATTAAAAGATATATCACAAATTGAGATTTCAGAAAGATTATATACGGAAAATGATGCATTATATCTAACTATTACAGAGCTTATTAATAAAGAGAAGAAATTTCCAGAAACGCATTCTATAGTATTTATCTTACATAAATCTTATTTAATAACTGTTCGTTATGTAGAGTTAACCTCTTTCAATGATTGTATTAATAAATTTGCTAAACAGTTGACGTATAAATATACAGCAGAGCATATGTTGTTTATGTTACTTCGTAATATGGTAACAGGCTTATCAAATGTTGTGCAATCTGTTAGTATGGATATTGATGATTATGGGCGTTTGATACTTGATAATAATTTAAATGATTTACGAATAGACCATAAAAGAATATTAAAGAAAATAGGACAGAAAGGTGATTTACTTTCAAAAAGTCGTGAATGTTTATTTTCACTTACTATGGTTATTCAGTATATTTTAAAATCCCCGCAAATAAGTCAAAATAAAGCATCAAAAGATTTATTAGATACACTACTTCGGGATGTGGATTCAATAATTAATTTTTCACAATTTATATCTAGTGAGATCGCAAGAACCTTAGACGCAGCACTTGGTATGATTGCTATTGAGCAGAATAATATGGTTAAGCTTTTCTCATTAGTGACTATATTTTTCCTGCCGCCTACTTTAATAGCTAGTATTTACGGCATGAATTTTACTATGATGCCTGAGCTTCAATCGCCTTACGGCTACCCTATAGCCTTGTTTTTAATGGTCATATCTATAGCCGTTACCTATAAATATTTTAAAAAGAAGAAGTGGTTATAAAAAATAATATTTGTGACTATTATAACATGCTCGTTATAATAGTCAAACCAAACTCTCATATATTTGTTAAGTTAGTATGCCCATTTACTTGAGCATTCATAACCAATCCAAAGCCCATCAACATTGATGCCATCATTGTACCACCATAAGAAATAAATGGTAGTGGTACTCCTACTACAGGTACTAATCCCATAACCATAGCCATATTGATAAATACGTGACTAAATAGCGTGGCAGTTATGCCTATGACCATTAATTTGCTAAAAACAGTGCGACAATTGACGCCAATTAATAAGGAAAGAGTTATAAGTGAGAAATATAACACAAGTAAAAACATACCGCCTAAAAAGCCGAATTCTTCAGCAAAAGTAGCAAAAATAAAATCGGTTTGATGTTCGGGCAAGAAATCTAAATGACTCTGACTACCTTGGTTTAACCCAAGCCCAAAAAAGCCCCCTGAGCCTATAGCGATTTTAGATTGTATAATATTATAGCTAGCACCTAGCGGGTCTTGTTCAGGATCTAAAAATACCATTACCCGTTTTTTCTGATAATCATACATCATATTCCAAGCGATAGGTAAGCTAACAAGGGCTGTAACTCCAAGTATTATAAAATATTTTATTCTAAAACCTACTGCAAAAAATATAATGCTAGAGACAATTAAAGTAATCATACCTGTACCAAGATCCGGTTCTCTAATTATTAAAAAAGCTGGAACTAGCACGCCTATAATTGGTATAATTACTTTATGAAGTTTACTTAGATCATCCACTGTTAGTGAGTGAAAATATCGGGCTAACATCAATACTATGGCAATTTTTATCGGCTCGGAAGGTTGCAGCTTTACTATCCCGATATCTATCCATCTTTTTCCGCCCATGGCAGTTGAGCCAAAAAGCTCTACGGCAACTAATAAAGCGAGTACGCAAAAATAGAAAATATAAGATAATCTAAAGATAATCCGTAAATCAATTAAAGCAATGATTATAGCTATAGGCATGAATATACAAAAATTCACAATTTGTTTAAGTGCCCAAGGTTGCAGATTGCTGTTTGCAGCAGAATAAAGAACAATAAACCCAATAGAACAAATTAGGCTAATGAGTAGGATTAAAGTAAGTGGTAGTCTTTTTATTTGGTCAAAATAATTTTTATGCATCATTTCCTAGTATCAAAATATTATGTTCATACATAAAATAAGGTAAATTATAAAGTAATTTATGTATATCATAAATAATAATTTTGTTATCAACTAGTCCAAGTTCAATTGATTCAGGGTATTTAGAATGTAAAGATTCTATAATTTCATCTTTAAAATTACAATTTTTTGTATTTAATTTATATAAGATAGAAAAACCTGCTTTATTTAAAATAAAAGGACTAGCATTATTGGATAATAACTCTTCTATAAAAAAGAAATTATTCTTACATATTGCATAATGTAAAGCAGTATTACCTTTATTATCTTGGATATTAACATCAATACCATATTCAAACAAAGTTTTTAAAATGCTATAATTGTTGCTTTTATAAAAAGAACCATTGATAGTGGTAAATTTAAGATTACTTATTGTTTTAGCGAGATAATGTAGAACAGTAAAGCCAGTATTGTCTTGAATATTAACATTTACTTTTTCGATTTTAAGTATATAGCAAGTTATAAGAGGATTTAAATTTATTACTGCCCAATGTAAGGCGGTTTTTCCATTCTCATCTTGTAGATTCGGGTTAATTGCACTGGTTGTATCTTGTAATATTCTTATTACAGCTAAATTATTATTAGCTCTAGCAGATAGTAACAAATCTTTACTGAGTTTATCGTCAAACATGTTTAACCTTATAGAGTGTCATGCCATGGTGGTGGTGTGGATCGAATAAGCACCTTATATGTCATTCCTAGCTAAAAGCGGGAATCCAGAAAAAAGTCTGTCATACTGCGGCTTGACTGCGGTATCTTAGGACACATTCTATGGCACAAGATCCCGTGATCAAGTCACGGGATGACAATATAATTGATTGGATTCCCGCTTTTAGCTAGGAATGACATAAACTACACTAAACCCTTACATCAAACATCTTAAAAATAAATACTAACTCTTCAGCTGTTTCTTTAAGATAGTCGAAACGACCAGCAGAACCTTTATGCCCCGTATCCATATTTGTTTTTAACAATAAGAGGTTATTATCAGTTTTATATTCACGTAATTTTGCTACCCATTTTGCCGGTTCCCAATATCCTACACGTGGGTCTGATATACCGCAAGTAACAAATAGAGCAGGGTAGTTTTGCGGTTTCACGTTATCATAAGGCGAATAGGATTTGATATAGTCAAAATATTCTTTTTCCTTTGGATTACCCCATTCATTATATTCTAAAAGAGTTAGGGGTAGAGTCTCATCAAGCATGGTGTTTAGAACGTCTACAAATGGCACGTGAAGCGACGGATACTTTATAGAGTTCTGGTTTCTCATTAAGAACATAGCCGATTAACATACCGCCAGCACTACCGCCCATTATTACTATATTATTTATACTTGTATATTTTTCTTGAATTAGAGTTTCTGAGCAAGCTATAAAATCTTCAAAAGTTCTTTTTTTATTTAAAAATTTAGCAGCCTTATACCAATCATGCCCGAGATCATCACCACCTCTAATATGAGCAACTGCGTAAATAAATCCTCTATCGGCAAGGCTAACTGCCATATTTCTAAAATTAACCGGCATTGCGATACCATAAGCTCCATAACCCATTAAAAATAAGGGATTTGAGCCATCTTTTTTGAATAGAGATTTTTTATAAAAGAGAGTGATAGGAACTTTAACGCCCTGATTATCTGCAAATATTCGCTCTACTTTATACTCGTCAGGATTAAAGCCAGATGGTATTTCCTGCTCTTTTAATATTATTAGCTTATCGCTATCAAAATCATAGCTGTAAGTGGTGTTCGGTCTTGCAAGAGAAGAGTAGTTTAAGCGTATATCATCTTCATCGAAATTAGTAGAATAGCCGTTTGCTTGGAAGCTTTCGTCAGGAAAGGAAACGATTTTCTCTAAAGAGTCTCTAAATCTTTTTATTTTGACGAGCGGTAAGCCATTATCACGATAATTTAAAATAAAATAATTTTCTGTTATATCAAAATCTTTCAAATATTTATCTTGCTCTTCCTTAATATAATCATTATGCCAATCATCGTTCTGGAAGTTATCTACTGGAACTTTGACTATACGGAAATTTTTAGCTTTATAATTAGTTTTGATATAAAAATAATTCTCGTGATGAGCTACGTCATAAAATATATGACTCTCAAGAGGTCGTATTAATTTTGGCGTAAAACTCTCATCATGCATAGAAATTGTATAAATTTCATTTCCATTGTAATCACCTGAATTAATAAATAAATATTTGCGGCTACTAGATTTCTCACTGCTAACAAAATGAGCCGAGTTCTTTACTTCAAATATGAGCTTGTCGTTTGTTGCATCCTCGCCTAAACGATGAAACATTACTTTATCCCAGCATTGATTTTCATTAATAGTAATATAGAAAAAGCCATTTAATTTCTCATGCCAGATTATAGTAGGGGCTACTTCTTTGACTATATCAGCTAAATATTTTTGTTCTTTGAGATCATATATTTTGATGTCATATTTTTCATTACCTGTGAAATCGACACTATAAGCCATTAAATTTTGATCAGGTGACATTGCAACTTCACCAACATCAGTAAAACCGGTATTTAAAAGATTAACGTCTAATATTATCTCTTCAGGAGCATTTATATTTTTATATTTTCGGCAATATATTAGATAGTTTTTATCTGCTTCTACTCTATGGTAATAGTAATAATCCTTTTTCTTAGTGTATGTGGATGTATCATCTAGCTTAATGCGTCCTTTTAATTCTTCAAAGATCTTTTCCTTATCATCTTGTAAATCAGTGAAAAAATGCTCGGTATATTTATTTTCAGCTTTTAAATGATCTAGGATTTTATTATCTTGTACATCTGGCCATTTGGGATCACGCAGCCAGTGATAATCGTCATTATTATAGTTTTGTTTGTCGGCAATTGGTGGTTTCATATGTTTATAAGTGTTATAGGGTTTTTGGTCATCCCGTGGCTTGTCCACGGGATCCAGCATAAAGCGAGATAAATCGAGCTTTTTATAATTGTATTTTTTTACTGGATCCCGTGGTCAAGCCACGGGATGACAGTGTATACTACAGTACTAAAATCAAGCTAACTAACATCAATACTATAATAAATATAGCAGTTTGCCCATTATGCCAAGTAGATATTTTACTTAAAGTATCTTGCCAGAAAGCTTTAAAATTTAAATACTCATCTTCCTCTATTTCATCACTTTTTGTTTCTTTATATTTGGTGATACAGAAGTAAATAATTTTTTGTATATAGCGGTATAGATCAAGGTTAATATTTTTTGTTAAAATACGTGGTGATGAGCGAAATAGTAAAGCTAGAAAGAATGCAATTAAGATAATTGATAAGTTATTATTTACATCAGAAATTTGAACAGGATAAAATGCACATATTGCTAGGGTGATAAGGCAGGAAGAGAGGTATAGTAAATAAACTGGCGTCATTGCGAGGAAAAACTGTAAGTTTTGACGAAGCAATCTCAGGATAATAAAATGAGATTGCCACGCTCCTTGTAGTCGCTCGCAATGACGTGTTACCTCTTTATTACTCACTTGCAATAATGCTAATACCCCCTCAAAAACCAAGCTAAATAATATAGTACAGGTTGCTATTTTAAAGAAAATCATAACGTAGTTTTCGTTTAAAGCATTTACTAGTTCTAATTTAATATAGGAAGAATTAATTGGAAGTATGGAGCTATATATTAATATGGTAAGTATAAATCCAATTAATAAAATAGGATTATATTTAGTAGTTTTAAGGTCTTGGTAATTTTTAATTTTGTTTGAATCTTCTATAATAGCAAAATATAAAGCAAATACTCCGTTATATAATATATGCATAAATATAAAAATTGGAATAAGATATAATATTCTAGGAGAGTTTATCCCTATAGCTGCTAAAATAAAACCAAGCTGTGAAACAGTGAGGTAGCATATTAGTCTTCTGAGGTTTTTTTCTATTAAAGCAAATATTAAACCATAAATGATCATAGCTAGGCCACAAAATTTAAGTATTTCAAGACCACTAAATAATTTAAATATTGTGATTAATGCGATTTTAGTAGTAAAACTAAGTAGGTAAATCATCCCACTACTTGAAGCTTTAGGATAACAATTAACTACCCATCCATTGAAGAAAATAATTGAAGCGTTTATTAGGCAGCCCGCAAGTATTAATATTGCCGGTAATTCAGAATTATATATCGCTGTTGTTAATGGAGTAAAAGCTATATTAGCTGTTTTATCAATTAACAAGCTCATGCCAGTTAGAATTAATCCGCTGCTAAATAAATGGGTTAGGAAATATTGCCTAGTATGTTTTACACTACAACTTCCTATAAAAACAATTATGCAGGCAAAAATTGTCATAAATTCTAACGAAATTATCATAGAGATAAAATCGCCTGAAAATAAGCAGATGAGAGATGAAAGGCAATATAAACTACCGATTAAACTTTCAAGTTTTCTATTTTGAGAAATCGCATATAAATTTGCAATAGCGGTAATTAGTAAAAATGCTACCGCTATTAATTGGTTTTGCGTGCTAAAGTCGAACACTAGCTCGAAATTAGCAAGAAAAAATGATAGTTTAGTGTTTTGAAACATTTTAATCTTTAAGCGGAACTGTTAATACTTCTAGTTCAGGAATTCTTTTAAAGTCTTTTGTATTTAAAGTTAGTATTGGATAATTATAAGTTATTGCTGTCGCTGCAATTAATAAATCATGAACACCAATAGTTATGCGTTCTTTATATAAATTATCTATAATTTTTGCATATACATATGCTTCTTCAATACCGAAAGGTAGTAGAGTGAATAAGCTTTTTACATATTCTATAAAAGTTAAACATTGTCCACGCTTATTTTCATCTTTAACTCTATCTATTCCTATTAATAGTTCAGTTAACACAATAGGGTTAATATAAGCTTGATCATAATTTGACCATGCTTTAGTACTAATTTTTCCTCTTTCTAAAGCTATAATTATAGAGGTATCAACAATTAATCCCATTTACGATACAACTCCTCAATGTTTATTCTAGTACTACGTCTTACATCATCAACATCTTTCATAAATTGTTCAGCATCCTCAGGGTCGAGATGTGGACCATTTTTAAAAAGTTCATCTAAATTTTTTACTTTTACAGAAGATTTATTTTCGACAGGTGTAATTTGTGCCACGATATTATTACCTTTTTGAATATCAAAGCTTTCGCCTTTATAATAAACACGGTTAATAATATCGGAAAATGAACGAACGGCTTCTGTTGCTTTAACTATCTGTGCCATATCTATAACCTAATAAAATTATCATACTTTATGTATTATACTATTTTATGTAATTTATGTAAATTATATTATATCATCCTGTGGCGGTATGAGTATACTAATCACTAAAGCTTTGGTTGATATTCTTTCTAGCACTTCTTATATCCTTTAGGCGTTCATGGACTTTTCCGAAGACTTGTTTAGGGAGGATAGAAGTATTAATTTGTAAAAATTCGTCATCTTTTAGCTTAATAGAGAAAGAGGGTTCTTGAAATTCTGGACCATCGATTTCTCTAGCAATTTTTATATAATAACCGATAATATGGCTGTTATAATAATCGCTTTTACTGATCATTTTTTTAGCTATCTTATTAATATTCATATCAGTTTTAGCAGTATAAGTAACAGTTAGTGCAATACCGAGCATTAGACGCTGTCTATGGCTAAAGGGAATATCTGAAGATAGAATAAATTCTGAAACGAAATTAGCTCTAAGGGTTTTATCGATATTTTTGTTATACTGAGCAAGCATTATAGCTAGCTCCACCGTTATTAGAGTTGTAGTATCAGGATTAATTAAAAGATATTCTACTGCTTCAATATATTGATCGATTTTACATATATTTCTATCAAATTTTACTAATCTCTTAACTCGCTCATAAATAATATCTTTTTCTTTTTCATTATCCGGTAGTGAATCAAATCTTACCCCTTCTTTTAAGCCATAATTTGAGATGATAATTTTCTCTGGAGAAAACACTTTAATCATCGCCTTTATTACTAAAACAGCGTTATAATTAATCGCTTTTTGTTCATAATAGCTAAGCTTTAACTTATCGATTTGTGATAATTTTTCCAAATATAATTCAAATTCTACACGGCTTATTTCAAAGTTATGTAAATTTTTAAGAGGGTAATTAATAGATTCCATATATATTCGGCTCATTAAACGTAATGCACCACCGATTAAATATAGGTTAGGATAATGCTCAAGACCAAATTCTTTTTCAATTAATTCTGTAATAAGCCCAAGATTATCAAAATTATTATTAGCAATAATCCGTGTGCCAAGCGGTAGCGATTTTAACTTACCAACTTTTTTATCCGCAATTTGTGCAAGCTCTAAGCTGCCGCCACCAAGATCAGCTACAATACCTGAAGCATCGCTAATTCCGGAAATTAAACCGGCAGCGGTTAAATAAGCTTCACGTTCACCTGAGATAATCTCAACTTCAATATTGAATTTCTTTTCGATTATTGCTTTAAATTCTTCTGCTTTTGGGTGTCCCCTGAGTATAGCTGTTGCAACGCATCTGATATTAGTAACAGAAAGCTTAGTAAAAATATGAGTGAGATATTGTAGAGATAAATATGTTTGATGTTTTATATCTAAATTATCTAAATTGAGTAGATTGGTTAAATAATTTTTGAATTTATAATTAAAAATTTCAGGAGCTCCAAGCTCATCGGTTTCATAAACTACAGCTCTTAAAGCATTTGAACCGATATCAATAATAGCTGAACGCATCTTCGTATATACTTCTTTTCTTTTAAGAGTAGAATTATACTCAAATCATTTGGGTATATATTACTCACTGTTTTCTGGAGCAACAGCAGCCTCTTCTGTCTCATTAGAAGTTTCATTATTATTTGCTCGCAGATCAAAAGGTACTTGAGTAGGTACAAAAGTCGGCGGTAATAATCTACTAGTAAAAAACTTATCCTCAAAATATTTAATCTTACGAGATTTTATCGGAGGAAAAGACTCTATTAAAACAATCTGCTCGTCTCTTGGTAACTGTATTACTTCTTGAGGTAAAAGTAAAGCCCTTTGAACTTGAGAAACATTTTGTGTTCTAGTAGAAATATTAAGATCAAAAAATATAGGTTTGCTGAATGATCTTTGTTCTACAGTTTTATTACCGACTAATTGTGATATTAAATTTGCAGTTTCATAGTTATTAGCAGCAAAGGTAATACGATATGTTGAGTTAGATAAGAAAGAGTTCATACCCGCATCTTCATATGTTCCTTTTAGCTGCTGGGTATCTTGAATAATTAAGAATAAACGAACTCTATACCCCCTGAAATAAGCAATACCTGCTTTGAACGTATCCATCTTACCAAGTGTTGGGAACTCATCAAGTAAGAACATCACGCCGTAAGGTTCTTCTTTTAAATCAGGCATTTTTCGGCTTAAAAACTCTGTAGCTTGCTGATAAAATACCTGCATTAATTTCTGCAAACGTTGTATATTATCAGGAGTAAGACCTACATATACAGTTGTTTTTATTTTCTTGAATTCTTGTACATTAAAATCGGAAGAAGCAGTAGCAGAGTCAATTAATGGGTTTGCCCATAACTCAAGTGATGAGTTCATGGTTGATATAACACCTGAACGCTCTTTATCGGCTTTTTGTAGGAAAGCTGCAATATTCATATATGCAACAGGGTGGATTATTCCGCCTAAAGTATCAAGCACGACCGCCAGATTATATACTACATCGTCACTTCTCATGGTACGCACCACTTCACCAAAGGATTTGGTTTTAACAGGATCAGCTATTAAATATAAAGTTACGCCCAAGAATAAGCTTCGTGCTTCGTTATTCCAGAAATCCTTTTCAGGCATGATAAGGTTTGAAATTTTTTGTACGTCATCAACCATTTGCCCAGGCTTAGTACTAACCCAGTCAATCGGATTATAGCAGTGAGTAATACCATCTGGGTTAGATGGCTCCCATACAAAGACTTTCTGACCTTGTTTTTCACGCCAACCGCTCGTTAAGCCATGGTTTTCAAGTTTTATATCATGAACGACTACGGAATCAGACCAAAATAATAGGTTAGGTATAACAAAACCCACACCTTTACCAGAACCGGTAGGAGCAAATAATAAGGCGTGCTGGAATCCATCAGCAACAAAATAACCACCACTATCAACCCCGATTAGCATACCTTTTTTAGCTCTAAGACCAGCCGATTCAACATCTGCAGGACTTGCCCACCTAGCATCACCATAGACTTTTTCAGGTTGCTCAAAAAATTGTAGCGATTTGATTCTCTCAAAGTTTTTAATGTAAAATATTATAACGACAAGAGCAGGACCAAGAAGTGAAGCAAGTAGCTTTAATTTTAAATAGTTATAATCAGAGATTTTTAATTGTCCCCAAACGCTAACAAGCCAATAAGACCATTTGTAAGCAATATTTATAGCAGTTACATCTACTCCAAGAGTCCCAATTTCATTGGTAAAGATTGCAACAAATGCACCACTTATCCATAAGGTACTAAAAATAACAACCGGATGAATTATAGCATGACCGAATATATTTCTAGTGACTTTGAGTATGTTATGCCATTCCATTTAGTAATCCTTGATTTTATTTTTTATGTCATTGCGAGCGACTAAAAGGAGCGTGGCAATCTCAGGAGTATTGTACTGTTTTATGAGATTGCCTCCGCCTCTGCTATGCATATCCTCGCAATGACGCTCTCACTACACCATTCCTTCGGCGTTTTTATTCTTTTTATAATATACTTCCGATACATATCTTTTACCGCCACTGCCACGTTTTAATTGTACTACAATATCTACAACTGTTAAAATATATTTTTTTACTTCTTCAGGTGGCATACCAAGATCAGCTTGCATAACCATCAATTTTAGTTGTTCAATTGCCATAGCAGGACTATCAGCGTGGAGTGTAGATATAGAACCTGGGTGACCAGTATTAATAGCTCGCAAGAAACTAAAAGCTTCTTTACCTCGAAGCTCACCAACTATAATTCTATCAGGTCTTAAACGCAAACACGCTTCTATTAGATCTTGAGTAGTAATGTTTGCTCGTCCTTGCCCGCCTTTAGAAGCAAGCAAATGAACTCTATTAGGGTGACTAGATAATACAACCTCACGAGCATCTTCTACTGTAATTAATCTTTCCAATTGAGGTATTTCAGTAAGTGCTGCATTAGTGAAAGTAGTTTTACCTGTTGAAGTACCGCCGCTAATTATAATATTTTTCTTTGAAATAACTGCATGTTTGATGAATTCTTTTATCTTCTTTTCAGCTAAATATCCGTTTAGAATTATTTCATCTTGATCTACTAAACTTTCTGTTGCAGTTTCATCAAAAGCTCCCATTTTAGCATATTCATCTAGAGTTAGATTCATACCGCTCGGCTTTCTTATAGAATAAATGATTTGTCCTATTTCACAAGCAGGTGGAAATACTATTTGAATACGATAACCATTTGGAAGGGTGGCTGAAAGTAAAGGCTTTTCTTCTGAAATCATTTGTTCAGTAGATTGAGCAACTAAACGTCCAAGCGAAAGTAAATGTTCTGCGTCAAGCTCTGGTAATTGTTTAGAATATATATCACCTTTTTTCTCAACCCATGCCTCTCCAGGTTTATTAACCATAATCTCGTTAATACCATCTTCAGCAAATAATTCTTTAAACGGTAATAAAAAGGTCTCTAAGGCAGCAAATGCATCACTCATTTTACTACCTTTGATTTTGTTAATACGGTAGCAGGGAATTTATAATCCTTATTAACGTATATCTTAATCGGAGTACCTTGATTAATCGTTGTAGTAGGTTTAAATTGCTGCTGAGTTATCATATTTTGTACAGTATTAGTAATATCTGTAAAAGCTTGCGTAGAAGCTTGCTGTGCCTGAGTTGGATTCGATGCTATAGAAGTACTAGTAAGCAAGCTTGAAGCAGCTGTATTAACCGCTTGTACTAATGTAGCTAGTCTCTGTTCAGGTGTATTTGCCGAAGAAGCATCTTGGGCAGTTGTACAGGCTTGTGTCATTGTAGTATAGGCAGTAGATGTTTTATCAGTAATAGCAGCTAAAACATTTGTACAAATTGTAACTATTCTTGTATTTGGATCCAAACTAGTATTTTGGGAAATTGTTTGAGCAGTATTTAATAACTGAGTAGCAATAGCACTATTAGTAGCAGCAGCTTGTGAGTTTATAGGCGGAGGTACTAATTTATCAAGAACTTTAGCAATTCCTATATTGAAAGCAGATTGTAATACTGAATTAGCAAACTGTTCCTTATATTTATTATCTACTCTTCCTTGTACCCCTGGTCTTCCTAAATTATCAACTGCAGGTGAATCAAATGCTATAGTATAGCCATTAGTTAAGTCTATTCTATCCCATATTACAGAAACTCTGCCATAGCTATCTGCTGAAGTTGAAGTTGCATATTTACCAAATACTTTCGATCCTTTTGGTATTAATATTATCTTATCTTTCTCAGAATATACATCTCTACTAATAATAGCTCTTATTTCGCCACCAAGATCGCTATTTATGGCTGTTTCAAGTACTGCCTCAATTAATTTACCACGCCCTAAGATTAAAGACATGTCACCACGATCTTTAAATACTGCATCCGCAGCAACTTGTTCAGCTGTCTTCTTAGGTTCTACGCCGCTAACTAGCACAATAGATGATGTTCTTTTTGCTTGTTTACGCTTCTTTTCTTCGTCACTTTCAACTAAAGGTTCGTTTGTTGAAGGTAACAAAATAGGTGGAGCTGGAAGTGTTTTTGACTTATCCGTTTCTACTGGGGTAGTTGGAGGTAAAACTGGTGGTACTTCCACTGTAGGTGGAGGAGGTGGAGCTGTCGGTGTCTCAAGTTTTGGTGGATCCGGTAATTTAGGTATTTCAGGTACGTTATCTGAATTATCTTCAACAGGTTTAACAATATTGCTAGGTATATTAGTATTTTGAATTTCTTCCTTTTTAGGAGCAAAGAAAAGAGAATAAAAAATATATATAAGAATACCGCAAATTACAACTACGATAGCGATACTTTTATTAAAACTCACTGAAACTTTTGATAATTCTTTTTGAACTTCAGGTGTATCTGCTCCTGATAAAGAACTGTTATTGTTTTGCTCTTCGGCCATATTTAAATTATATTATAGTTATTTATTGTCATCCTGCGACTTGATTGCGGGATCTTTTGTCACAAGCTATGTTCCTGAGATCCCGTGGTCAAGCCACGGGATGACACTAGTACCTTGCCATGTAATTATTGCTTGTTCTATTCTTAGAATAGTCAAATTTAATTACATATACTAACTCTTTCTCATGCCCTTCCATCAACTCAACAGAAGAAATATCAAATTCATATGTTCTTTTGTTAGTTATGATAGTCATGTTAGTACGAATATATTTTTCAAGAGGTTTTATAAATAAACGATTACCAATAGGAGTTAGTTTCCATGCATAGGCGTCTCCAAGGATGATATTTTGAACTTCTTCATTTTTAGCAAATTCTATATGTGCTTGAAAGCCGAAATGCAATGTTAATAAATAAACTTCATTAGGATTATATATATATGTTTGTATCCTATTATCTCTAGTTATAGATAAATCATCCAAATAATTATTACTGATATTACTACATGGATCATTTTCTAAAAGTGGACAGTCAGCATTAGCTATTAAGCCACTTAAGTATATAAAAATTAAAAAACAAAATCTAACTATTATCATCGTCTACCCTATATCCGTTAACTTGAAATCCTACAGGATTTATATCAAGTTCTGAATCTGTTAATTGCATTGGTACGTAAGCATAACTTACTACTGCTATTTTATTATAAACTGTTTGATTTCCTGTTGCTTCATTTACGGAAAATCTAACTATATATTTGTCTGAGGCAATTTTTGACCATGACTTTACTACTAAATAAGTCGTATTATTTTCCTGATACTTTAAACTTGGATCGTTGTTTTTATCTCTTATATACCCAAGATAACCATAAAAAAGATTACTTGTTGAAAGTAATCTTATAGTAGTGCGTGCCAAGGTAGTGAAATCAACAAAATTATATGTTTCTCTTGCATTTATATATTTTTTTATAAAATATCTTGTAAGAGACTCATCTGCAGTAAGCACTGGTGATGAAATAGGCTCTACTACTGATGCACGACCGGTAGTGTCATCAAGTTGAATGACAAAAGGATCAAATTGTTTAGATTTTACCACAAAAGCTATTACTAAAGTAGATATTATCATAAAAATTAATAATATTATCAGTAATATTATTAATAAGTTACGTTGAACAATCAGCTTATCAGCACGTTCTTCATACCAATTTTGAGTTATCTTTAGCGGATTTGCTTGGTTTTGCTCGCTCTTTGCATCATTTTGTGCTTTATCACTTGATTTAAAGAAGCCGAATATATTATCTAACATACTTCTATTGTTATATTAAACGGTTACTAGCGAAATAAGTGTCATTGATATATTTATGCTATATCTATTATAGAATTAACCGGTCTTCTTACACAAGGATTCATATTTAACTCTGCTTCATCATTAATTTCAGCTGCAACACACGGGCTTTTAATTTCGTAAGGTGCTGAGGGTGTACATGATAATAATTGTGAAAGCATAATTAATAATACCCCAAACTTGAATAATTTTAACATCTTAAATATATAATAGTGGTTTATTTTATTACTTGTTTAAATTAGCTTAGTATATAATTGTTCACAAGCATTTTTTACAAAAATTTATTTTAAGTATAAAAAAATATTAAAAAGATTGTAAACAGTGTTATATAACAATAATATTGATACAATATTATTACCATCAATAATTATTATTGTATAATTTAAACTTATAAATTATTTATTTTAACTTTAAAATTTAAGTAGTATTTTGGTATTGTAGCAACAATATAAAGTTATTTTATAACTTAAATAATCTTAAATTAACAAATGATAATTATATTAAAATAATTATGCTAAGGTTATGGGAATAAAAATACACATCAATTACTAAATAATTATGGATCCAGTACTTAGTGCCGTACAAGAATATGTTAAATCCGGCGAATATTTTAGTGATGCAAGAAAATGGTACAGCTTTAAATATGTAGTGCCGTTAAGTAGTAGGTCTCTTTTACTTTTAGCATGTGCAACATTTACATTATTACTTGCTATAATTTGTATAAATATTGATGTATTATTACCTATAAACGAAAAAATAAGCTACTTGATAAAATGTAGTACCGAAAAACAAGCTACTATTACTATTACTAATACTAAAGAATCTACATTGCGTGATCCTTATGGTTCTGTTGCTAATATTATGCTCAAAAATTATGTGCTACAGCGAGAAGAATATAATTATGATTTATTAAAACAACAATTTGTCTTTATTAAAAATAGTTCTACAAGTATTGTTTATATGCAATTTGCTAATTTTATGAATATTGATAACCCACTATCACCGGTTATGCGATATCAAAAATTATATAGGCGTTCAATTAGTATAACATCAATTCAGAATATAAATAATAATGAAGTAGTTGTTACTTTTGAGTCATTAGCTAAAAATAGTGCAGGGGAAGTTTTAGAAAATATGTTATGGGAAGCAAAAATAGGTTATATAATGGATTCTATCAGTGCAAATCTTCCGCCTAATGCTTCATTTAACTTTACTGTTACCAGTTATAAGCTAAAATTATTAAAAGATAAAAACCAGAAATAATATGAAGCAATTAATAATATTTTTTACAATAATATTTTTTACATTAAATATATTTGCTATTAGAGAGTCAAGACCTTTGGGGCAAGATTCTCGTTTAAGAGTTATGGTTTATAACCCTGATGATGTTTTTAAATTTACAGGATATTACGGCTATCAAGCAAGTATAGAACTTGCAAGAGATGAAGAAATAGTGAGTATCTCTATGGGTGATACTACCTCATGGCAAATAGTACCTGCAGGTCATAGGATTTTTATTAAACCTATGGAGCAGGACGCTACCACTAATATGACCTTAATTACTAATAAACGAACATATTTCTTTGAACTATACGCTGCTGAGACTCTTGATATGCGTGATCCAGAAATGGTTTTTAACGTCAAGTTCCTCTATCCTGATGATGAAAATGATAATGCTGGTGGTCACATGCAAACTTATATTGCCTCTTCAGCAACCCCTGATCTTAATCATCCAGAAAAATATAACTTCAACTATTATATTAGCGGTAGTGAAGAAATAGCTCCTATTAAAATTTTTGACGATGGCGAATTCACCTATCTACAATTTAGAGATAAAAATTCTGAAATTCCTGGGATTTTTGCTGTAGATGATTCACTGCGTGAGTCTTTAGTAAATTATCGCCTCGCTCCAGATAACCCTAATTTAGTTATTCTTGAACAAGTATTCCCAAAACTTGCCGTACGTAAAGGTAAAAAGATTACTTGTATATTCAATGAATCTTTTAGAGCATACTGAGTTCTGTCATCCCGTGGCTTGACCACGGGATCCAGTCTTTTAATCAAAATTTTTTCTGGATCCCGTGGACAAGCCACGGGATGACAATTTTATGTCCCACTTAATATATTTTTTTGCTTTAATATTACTTACTTCGGGTTTGTTTATAATGCTTACAAGCCATAATTATATTCATAAGGTTATTGGACTTGGGGTTTTTCAAAGTTCAGTATTAGTTTTTTATTTAGCTTTAGGTAAAGTTAAAACAGGTATTGTACCTATTATGCAAGAAGGCGTCACTACCTACACCAGCCCATTGCCTCACGTATTGATGCTAACAGCTATAGTAGTGGGCTTTGCAACACTTAGCGTAGCTCTAAGTCTCATATATCAAATTTATAAACACTTTGGTACAATATCAGAAAACGAAATTAGTTTTGATAAATAGATATATTTCTAGTATGTTATTTATGTATTGTCATCCCGTGATTTATTCACGGGATCCAGTTAAAAATACTAATAAAATTAGTATTTTTTATTATTTTCTGGATCTAGTTCCCAAGCCACGGGATGACACCGATTTGAATAAAAACCCATGATCTTAGCTAAGCATTTTCCTATCTTACAGATTTTATTCCCATTTGCAGGTGCATTACTTGCGACAATATTTTTTCGTTTTATTTTATTAACTCGAATCATTACTATCTGCTCTATTTTAACAAGCTTCATAGTTAGTATTTATGGATATTCTATTGTAAAAAATACTGAGATTTCTTATGTGATGGGAGGGTGGGCTTCGTCTATCGGAATTGAGTATTATTTAACCTCTT
The DNA here is from genome assembly GCF_000012385.1 of Rickettsia bellii RML369-C. NCBI lineage: Bacteria > Pseudomonadati > Pseudomonadota > Alphaproteobacteria > Rickettsiales > Rickettsiaceae > Rickettsia > Rickettsia bellii. The sequence continues at coordinate 1,109,799 of NC_007940.1, read as the reverse complement.
TGAATCAAGCTATTATTGTTTACCTTAATTCGGTTTTATTATTCTTTCTAATTTTTTGCTATAACATCACTAACCAAACTATCCTAAAATATATTAACCACAATAGAAGAGCTTTATTTTTCGCTATATTGTTGTTTGCTCATATGGGTTATTTAGGGATGGTTAGTACTAATGATTTCTTTAATTTATACGTGTTTATAGAGATTTCAGCACTTAGTAGCTATGTTTTGATAGCTAGTGGTGGTAACCCTAAATCTTTAATTGGTGCTCTTGATTATTTAATAATGGGTAGTATCGGTGCAACCTTGATTCTTATAGCTATAGGCTTTCTGCTAAGTATTACCGGTAGTTTAAATATGCTAGATGTAGCTGGATTTTTACAAAAATATTCTAATTCACGTATTGTAACTTTATCTATAGGATTTTTCTTAATAGGGGGTATTTTAAAAACTGCTTTTTTCCCTATGCATTTTTGGATGATGAGAGCTTATAGCACCACTGCCTCCGTGATTTTAGTATATTTGGCAGGAATTTCGACCATAATAGGTGTATATATAATATATAAATTTACCTATCTCATTATAAATTATGAAACGATTAAACTAGCAATTAACAATTTTATAAGACCTATTGCTTTATTGACGCTTATCATAGCTCCTTATTTTGCTTATAAAGCTGAGAATTTTAAGAAAATTATAGTATATTCGTGTATTACTCAAATAGGCTATGTATTTTTATTATATGTTACCAATAGCGGTATGAAAATTTTACCATGTTTATTGATTATAGATAGTGTAAATAAAATAGCTCTTTTTCTAATTGCTGCTTATAAAGAAGCATATCAGAAAAAACCGAACCAAGTTTTAGTAATAATAGCTGTAATTTGTAGCAGCGGCTTGCCAATTAGTCCGTTATTTTTTGTTAAGGTAAGTATTCTAGAATTATTTTTAAAGCAAAATCTATTATTAGATTTTATAATAATTTTACTAAGCTCGGTAGGATCATTATTCTATCACTATAAAATGGTGAAACTTTTATTTTTGCAAAAGCAAGAATCAACTTAAGAAAAGAAAAAGCTTTTAATGTTATTACTTGTATAAGCCGAGAGTATCTTCGGTGTCATCCCGTTGAGGCATTGCCTGCGTGATTCCGATGTCATTCCGTTGATCGCAGGAATCCAAGAAAAAAAGCATAAATACAGCAAATTTTTAAAATTAAAAGCTCGATTTATCTCGCTTTATACTGGATTCCTGCGATCAACGGAATGACATATAGGGCATTTTTCGATCCACGCAGGCAATGCCGCTACGGTATTGTAAGAAAAGAAAGTGATATAATATAAGTTATAAATGTAATATAAACATTTATAAGAGAGTGTTAATACCCTATATAATGATATAGGGTATTAAGCGGGCATAAGCGACCGTCACGGTATAGTAGGTTTTATACGACCGGAGTCATCAAGGTACTATAGCCCGACTCTCGAGAAGTTTGAATAGTTGGAAGGGATGCGATAAGCACGCCCGATTACAATCCTAAACAATATAAAATCTCGAGGTACATATGATAAAATATCACAAACATATAGGAATTGATATAGGAAAATATAATTTTGTAGTAGGAATAGAGGGCATAAAAGATACAAAAGAATATGAGAATACAAGTTTCGGTATATTTGAATTTATTAATGATAATAAGGATATTTTAGCAAACTCTCTAACTGTAGTTGAAACAACAGGCGGATATGAACTAGAGTTATTGTATAGCTTATGTGAAAGAGGTTATGTAGTACATAGAGCAGATGCAAGAAAGGTAAAGAATTTTATCAGATCATATGGTAATAGTGCAAAAACAGATAAGTTAGATGCTAAAGCATTAGGATTATATGGTAAGGAGCGAGCAGATAAGCTTGAAGTATTTAAGCCTGAATCAAAACAAAATATACAATTATTTCGGTTAGTACAAAGACGGAATGATTTAAAGCAAATGTTAGTTGCCGAAAAGAATAGATTACAACAAGCAAATACAGATAAGTTTGTTAAAAATAGCTGTATAAATATGATAGATGTTTTAAGTAATCAAATTACAGAGATTACTAATCAGGTAGAAGTGATTATATCATCAGATCAGCTGTTAAAAGCAAAGCATGAGATATTGAAAGAGATAAATGGCATTGGTAATATAGTTGCTTTTGAGTTATTAATATTATTACCGGAGTTAGGGAAGTTAACAAGACGGCAGATTGCTTCTCTTGCAGGGCTTGCTCCAAAAGCTAATGATAGTGGTAAATATCAAGGATATAGAAAGGTAGGACATGGTAGAGCAGGAGTCAAGCTATACTATTCCTTGCTGCTATGTCAGCCCGTAATAGCAAGACTTCTGGTTTAAGACTCTTTTATGAGCGACTCATTAACAATGGTAAAAAGAAAATGGTCGCTCTTACCGCTTTAATGCGTAAAATTATTGTCATCGCTAATGCTAAATTAAAATCTCTTCTTTTTAATTTAAAACATAGTTGATGACATTGAAAGTGCTTTTCGATCCACGCAACAATGCCTCCTCGCAATAACGGGAATTTTCTATAAATTCACTACAAATTCAGCTTCTGTTTTGGATTTTATTTCTTCAACAGTAACGTCTTCGGCTTTTTTAGAGAGTATCATCTTATCTTTATCAATATCAAAAATTCCAAGGTCGGTAATTACTCTATTAACTACTTTAGCACCTGTTAAAGGAAAGTTACATTCTTTTAATAATTTAACACCGCCATCTTTGGCATTATGTTCCATTATAACAACTACTCGTTTGGTGTTGGCGACCAAATCCATAGCCCCGCCCATACCTTTAACCATTTTACCCGGGATAGTCCAGTTAGCAAGGTCGCCTTTTTCTGAAACTTGCATAGCTCCTAAAATAGTCAAATCAATATGCCCACCTCTAATCATCCCGAAAGAAAAGCTACTGTCAAAATAACTACTTTCTGGCAAAGCCGTTATAGTCTGCTTACCGGCATTAATTAAGTCAGGTTCCTCATCACCTACATAAGGAAAAGGGCCCATCCCAAGCATACCATTTTCACTATGAAGCGTTATAGTTACGCCTTTAGGGATATAGTTTGCCACGTTAGTTGGCATACCTATACCAAGATTAACATATAAGCCGTCCGTAAGTTCAAGCTCTGCTGTTATTTGATAAATTTGTTCTTTACTCCAAGCCATTTATTTTGCTCTTGTTGTTAGTTGCTCAATGCGTTTTTCGTATTTTTCACCGACTATTAGCCTCTGCACAAAAATATTAGGAGTGTGAATATCATCAGGATTGAGTTCACCAACTTCAACTATTTCTTCTACTTCACAAACAGTGACTTTTGCCGCACCTGCCATTACAGCGTTGAAATTTCTAGCGGTTTTATTATATAAATAACATTCCCGCTTTTATCAGCTTTATAGCCTTTAATAATAGCAAGATCAGCTTGAAGTGCTGTCTCCATTATATATTTTTCGCCGTTAAATTCTTTAGTTTCTTTATTCTCTTCTACGATTGTACCTATACCGGTTTTAGTATAGAAAGCGGGAATCCCAGCACAAGCAGCTCTAATTCGCTCGGCAAGAGTTCCTTGTGGGTTTAATTCAAGCTCTAATACTTGTATCTAAATATTGTTGTTCAAAAATTTTATTTTCCCCTACATAAGAAGAGATCATTTTTTTGATTTGTTTAGTTTGAAGAAGTAAACCAAGACCGAAATTATCAACACCGCAATTATTGCTAATAATCGTAAGATTCTGGACGTTGCTCTTAAGTAGGGCATTGATTAGATTTTCAGGGATACCGCATAGACCAAATCCGCCCGACATGATGGTCATGCCGTCATAAAGTAATCCTTCAAGGGCTGCTTCAGCTGAAGGATAGATTTTATTCATAAATTTTTTATTATTTAATACTTACTATTAAGAAATTATGGGGATTTTCATAATAAGTCAAGAATATTAACAACTTTAACTTATTAAAAAATTTACTTGTTAATTTTAGAAATATTATATATTAGAAATATTATATATAATGCCTTTCTGATAAATTAACAAATATTAATAATTATGAAAATAAGTAAATTAAGTTTAGCCTTTGCTACATGTATTTTGTCAGTAGCAGCAAATGCATCAAGCATAGATAATACCTCATCCAAGAAAGGATATAGTTATGTATTAACTTATGATAAAGATATGTCTTCTATATCAAGTAGTAATGCCGCTATGTCATTGCTCGAAGGATATCGTGCGTTAGACGATGCTATATTTTCTAATTCTGATAATATGCTATGAATATTTTAAGCTATGTCACAAGATTTACTGCTGCTTCATGGGTTATGGTTGCTAATCATGAAATAGGTGGGCATGGTGCTAGAATGAGAGAGTTTGACTTAAAAGTAACAAAGTATAAAGTTAATCCTTTCGATGGATTCACTCAATATAAGGCAAAAGATTTTGATTCTTTACAGGTTCATAAAAAAGCAGCTATAGATGTTGGAGGAATGCAAGCAAGTTATCTATTATCTGAAAATATTAAAGATAGATATATGAGCAGTAATAAAATTAACCCTACTTATGGTATAGGTTATTTTATAGCAAGATTAGATCAAGCAACTTATATTTTTGACACTAATTTTAATGAAACTGATAAAAAGGGCAATAATATTAATGCTTATACAAAACTGATGAATAGCATATATGGTGATAATTATATTACGAAAAGCAAAATGCGTTCTTATGCTTATTTAGATTTAATTGATCCATTTTTATTCTATTCTGCTTATTCATTTGTAATGAATACTAATCTTGACAATATTCCAATGATTAATTTAGGAAGAGTAAAATATTTACCGGCTACCAGAGCTATACTTGCTCCATACGGTTTAGAGCGTGGTTTAGTTAATCATTTTGTTATTGATGATAAATATATACAACTTAATATTAACTACGGAAAAAATCAAAAATTTAAGTCTTATGGTGTTGGAATTAAGGCAAATAACTTAGCAAAATTTGATTTTATTTCTTTAGGTTTAGAAGCTGCTTATTGGAACCAGCCTAAAATGCTAACTGCTACTCCTTTAAAGGAAAAATGTAAAAAAGGTGGCTTTGGAGCTGTTAATTTTGAACTTAGCTTAAATGATACATTTAAAATAGTTGGTTCAGGTGGTTATAAAACAGCAGGATTTATAGAGGGTATGCCTTTAAAATCTTCAGCTATAGTTAGAGCAGGTCTAAAACTGGATTTATAAGTCTTTTTATTGCTAAAAATTAGTCATTGCGAGGAAATTACGAAGTAATTAACGAAGCAATCTCAGGAGTATCGCATTGTTTCATGAGATTGCCACGCTCATTTCATTCGCTCGCAATGACATACGATGCTTTTTAAAATTATATTTTAATTTTTATTATAAAGTATATATTCATATGTAAGGTAATTATGATTATATATGCTAACTATTTTAGAGAAATGTTTATTTTCCCCCATCAAAGCTTTTATTAATATTCGTGAAGATACTATAGCTGCCCTTAAAAGGCTTGGTATTAGTAATATTCGTGATTTGCTATTTTATTCCCCTGTTTCTTATCAAACAAAAACATTATCACCTAATCTAACAGAGGTTAGAGAGGGGGATTTAATTCAAGTAGAAGTAATAATTGAAAGCGTTAATCTACCCAATAAAAGCCATCAGCCGCTAAGAATTACAGCAAGTAATGATACAGGTTCATTGCTATTAGTATTTTTTCATAAACCGCCTCCATTTATTTTTAATAAGCTGAAAGTTGGAAGTAAGCATACTATCAGCGGTAAAGTACAGTTTTTTGATCATCACTTACAAATTTCTCATCCTGAATTTATCGTTAATCCCAAGCTTACAAAGGAACTAGAGCCTATTTATTCTTTGACATATTTAATTAGTAACAAACAGTTATATTCATATATCATAAAAGCAATAGATATGTTTGAAGAGAAATGTAAGAATGTGCAGGATAAAGAGGTAAAGGAATATTTGGATGAAGTGTTAGAAAGTTTGAAAGGGGTGCATGCTCTTCGTCATTGCGAGGAGGCATTTATGCCGATGCGGCAATCTAGTGATGTAAAATCATTAATTTCTGGATTGCCACAGCCCCTAAAGGGGCTTCGCAATGACGATGTACATAAAAAATCCTTAGCCACTAAAGAACTCATCGCTAATCAGATATCTCTTTTTAAGGCACGTACGCAAATAGTAGGAAAGCATGGTAATATTTATCCTAAAGCAAAGCAAGTTCAAACTAATATACTAAATAGTCTTGGGTTTGAGTTAACTTCTTATCAGCAGCAAGTAATAGAAGAGATAGAAAAAGATCAGGCTAGCGGCATTGAGATGATGAGATTACTACAAGGTGATGTTGGATCAGGTAAAACTTTAGTAGCCCTGCTTACCATGACGAATGTAGCAGCCGTAGGATTTCAGGCAACATTAATGGCACCGACTGACTTACTTGCCAATCAGCATTATGAGTTTTTTGTTAGAGCTTTGAAAAATACCGATATAAAAATTGGATTACTTACCGGTAAAATACTCGGCTCAGCTAGAAAAAATATTATGATGCAGCTTGAAAATGGTGAAATTGATATATTAATTGGCACTCATGCTTTATTTCAAGAAAAAGTAAATTTTAAGAAGCTTGGTTATATAGTGATAGATGAGCAGCATAGATTTGGAGTGCAGCAAAGACTTGATCTAATAAATAAAGGTATAAACCCCGATGTTTTAGTTATGACTGCAACACCAATTCCAAGAAGTCTTGCTCTTACTATGTTTGGGGATATGACTATATCTAAGCTTCAAGGAAAGCCCAAAAATCGTCTGCCTATTGCTACAAACACTATGTCTATCAATAAAATCGAACATATTTTAGAAGCGATAAATAAGAAGCTTGTTGCAGGCGAGCGAATATATTGGATATGTCCATTGATAGAGCAAGCGAAAATCTCCGATGTCATACTGCGGCTCGACTGCGGTATCCAAAAAACAGCTAATAATGCCAATAATTTTGACTGGATCCCGTGGCGGGGTCACGGGATGACAATAGAAGCGGACAGCCTATTAATGGATGTAATGAATCGTTTTAATTCGGTTGAGAATATCTATAAGGGGTGTACTGGTATTATCCATGGTAAGATGAAAAATGAGCAAAAAGATGCTGTAATGAAACAGTTTAAGGATGGCGAAATTAAGATATTAGTTGCAACAACTGTTATCGAGGTCGGGATAGACGTGCCTGAAGCAACATTAATTATTATCGAAAATGCCGAGCGTTTCGGGCTTGCTCAGCTCCATCAGCTGAGAGGCAGAGTAGGGCGTGGTAGTTTACAATCATATTGTATATTGCTATATAACCCTAAAAGACTTGGTAAAGTTGGGCGTGGTAGATTTGAGATAATGAAGCAAACTAATGATGGATTTTATATTGCTGAGCAGGACTTAAAACTAAGGGGTAGTGGTGAGATTCTAGGTGTAAAGCAAAGCGGTGAGATGGATTTTTTCTTTGCTGATTTAGCAAGAGATTATGACCTGTTACTTAAAGCTAATAAGTTTGCTGAAATAGGTGCAAATGGTAATGCAGAGTTTATTGATTTCCAAATTAAACTATTTGCAAAATCACAGATTAGTGAGTTTGTATAAATATATTATTTGCTTTTTTTCTTTATTGTTGGTAATATGCGGTTTGTTATTTAATCCTGTCATCCCGTGGACAAGCCACGGGATGACATTAATAATACTGGCTGGGTAGCAAAGTGGTAATGCCGTGGACTGCAAATCCTCTATTCGTCGGTTCGATTCCGACCCTAGCCTCCATCTAAAATTAAAAATTTTATGGAATTTATTTCACAATTCCTAGAAATGTTACTCGCTGAGCGAGCATTATCAAAAAATTCCATACTTAGTTATAAGCGTGATTTATTAGATTTTCATAATTATCTTGCCAAGCAAAAATTATCAGAATTAAATATTACTACTGACAATATTAGAAATTGGGTTGAGTATCTAGCAGAAAATAGTTTGCAAGCTCGTTCTATTAACCGAAAAATATCAACTATAAAAAGTTATTATGAATTTTTAATTAGTGAAAACCATACTAACTTAAATCCTTTACTAAATATAGATTTACCAAAATATCAAAATAAACTTCCTGAAATATTATCTATAGATGATATTAAATCATTGCTTGAATATTGCTCGCAAGATATTTCACCTGAAGGTGCTAGGCTTAATGCAATGATTCATTTGCTGTATGCTAGCGGTCTTAGAGTCTCAGAGCTTGTTAGCCTTAAACTCAGCGATATTTTAAGTAATAAAGTGTCAAGAGAGGTAAAAAAAATATTTTCCGTGCTTGGTAAAGGTAATAAAGAAAGAATTATAGTAATAAATGAGCCGGCTATTAATAGTCTTGTTAAATATTTAGTAGTTAGAGATAACTTTGTAAATAAAACAAAACCAAAAAATCTTATTTACTTATTCCCCTCTTCAGCTGCTGCCGGTTATATGACTAGGCAAAATTTTGCTATTCTCTTAAAATCGGCTGCTCTTTACGCTGGCCTTAATCCTGAGCATATTTCCCCGCACGTATTGCGTCATAGCTTTGCAAGCCATTTGCTTGAGGGCGGAGCGGATTTACGTGTTATTCAAGAGCTATTAGGTCATGCTGATATCTCTACTACTCAAATTTACACTCATCTTCAAACTAACCATCTTAAAAAAGCGTTACTACATCATCCCCTCAGTAAAAATTAAAAATATTTTAACTATTGTATAAAATTCTTGCTAATATTTATTAACTATGCATAATATGCCTTTTTGATATTTAAGGAGGATAAATGAAATTTACTAAATTTTTTTGTATAACAGTTAAAAGTGATGATAATGAGTATGAGATAAATTATATTGCAGAACATATAATTTATAATATTAAAAGCAAGAAAATTACGTTAGAAGATTTACAAGAACTACAAAAACTATCAAATTTACCGAAACATATAAAACAATTATTTCTATTGAATTTAGAAAGTAAAATATCTGATGAAGGGTTACATGGTCTTAACGAAAAAATAATGGAGCATGCTATAAATTTATCTGTTTCTGAAGATCTAAGTTTTTTTCTACGCAAATCAGATGATTCTATATTACGTAACTTACTTTATTTAGAGGCAATAAGAAATAATTTTACCGCTGAATTTAATGAAGAAGGAGATCTAACAATTAATTTTCCTAATTCAATATTGCAGCTTTATAAACTATTAGTTAATAATTTTTATTTGAAAAAGTTTAAAGATGATGAAACTCAGAAAAAAATATATAATTTACATCAAAAAAATTTAAAAGATGAAAGTAAAGATGAGTTAGAAAATCATTATGTTAAACAGAGCTTAGCAGAAAGTACAATGTGTTTATTTATAAGTAAATATATTAATGAGCATGATCTAAATAAAGTAGTTAAGTTGCCTATATTTAAACGCAAATTAGATAATTCATTAGAATTAGGATATCCAGACAATAAAGATACTAGAGTAATAGTAGTTAATAAAGTATTAAATGATATAGATGGTATTTATATTAGTAATTTAGCATCTTCAGATATTTTAGAATCAGTAATGTATAGTAAATTAGATGATGAAATAATTACAGTAAAAGTTTTAGGAACTATTGAAACAGAATTATGACCTACGAGCTACTATCCTAAAATTTTAGTGATATAGTCAGTAAAATTTCATAGTAATTAGTTTATTACATATTTAATATAATTGTGTCATTAAGTTATTACCATATATGTTAAAAGAATCAAAGAAGAATCAAAATTCTATTACAAATAAAAATTTAGCAGATTTAGTTATTGAAGAATTAGAAAATGAGAATTTTGATTTAAAAGTTTTAGAAAAAATACAGCAAGCCTTTAGTACTGCAAGTAAGCAAAAGCAGAGAGAAGCTTTTATATCTATTATAAATACAAATCTTAAAAATAATCAGTTACATAAATTAAATAGGGCAGTAATGGAACGTGCAAGCGAGCTAATGCCGGCTAATGACCCGAATTTTGTTTGTCGTACTACTGATAATAAAATTTGGGGAGAATTATTATTATTAGAGGCAAAACGTCATGGTATGAAAGCCGAACTTAACTCCAAGTCAGAATTACAGCCTCTTAATATCAAAAATATACCTCAAGAAATATTAAACCATTATTTCGTTCTCAAACAAAAATTTTATCCCCAAAGGGATTCCAAAGACTCAATAGATAGTAGGATTGCTCAAAGTATTAATTTTCTGCTATATGCTCCTCTTTTTCGAGAAATAAAAGAATATGAGAAGTTATCTGATATGGATAAACTGATCGCAGAAAGTGACATACGAAACCCTAACGGCAAATATGTTCAAAATTTGGTAGAGAAAAAATTAGCAGCATATATAGAAAAGCATGCTAATACTCAAGAAAAATATGAGAATAAAAAAAATGAGGAAAAAGAAGCCGAAATATCTTCAATAATTGAAACATCAATAGGAAAGTTAGAGCAAAATAAAAAAATAGCTATTGAAGGTCAACAACGAGAAAAAATTAAGAGACGTATATCTAGATTTTTAGAGGAATTTTCAATTGAAGCACTAACTTCTAACAAAAAAAAGTTAATAGATATAATTCATCAAGAGCTTTATCAAAAACGATCTATATGGTCAAAAATAGCTAATTATTGTGGTATAAAATATTACAAAATTTCAAAAGAAAATCTTAAAAATATAAAAGAAGTAATAGGTAGTAAAATTTGTTACTTTACTATGAAACCGGAAGTAAGAAAGCAGTTAGAACAGCTTTCAAAAGAGCTACATAAATCAGGTGCAATAATATCTTCAGTTGATAAAGATAAGCAGAAAAACCTAGAGGAATTAAAGGAAAATTTTAAAGAATTGAAGAAATTAAAAAATCCAGTATTGCCGTCGAAAATTAAACAAACTAAATCTAAAACAAAAGCAAATCCTCCCCTGCCTAAAATCTAGAGCTTTTAATTTATGCTATACCAAAAAGACGTGAGCAAGACTTAAAAAGGTGAGGAAGCCTAAAGCATCGGTTAGGGTAGTTAGGAAGACACCAGAGCCAGCAGCTGGGTCAATATCGAAATAGTGCAGTAATATAGGAATAGCAGAGCCAAATAACCCTGCTACCAGAAAGTTTAAGATTACAGCAATAGCAAAAATTACGCTAAGATTAAGGTCCATCAGCATCACAAAGCTAAGTCCTGCACCGATAATTGCTAGCACAAAGCCGTTAAAACCCGATACGGCTATTTCTTTTAAGATTATTTTACTTACGTTACTATAATGAATATCTTTATTGGCAAGTGCTCTAACTGTTACTGTCATAACTTGCGTACCTGCATTGCCGCCCATAGAGGCTACAATAGGCATAGTAGCTGCAAGTGTTACAAGCTTTGCAATAGTATCATTAAAATGATTAATAATAAGCGAAGTCATGCAAGCGGTAATCAGATTAACAAATAACCAAGGAAATCGATGCTTTACAGTATAAAAGAAATTAAAAAAGGTATCTTGTGTATGCACACCGCTTAGCGATAATATATCCTTTTCGGCTTGTTCTTCAATAATATAGATTATATTGTCAATAGATACGCTACCAATTAATTTACCATTTTTATTGACCACTGGTACTATAGTTAAAGCATATTGTTTAAAAATGAAACTAAGTTCATTTAAATCGGTGAAACTATCAGCCAGTTTAAAATCTTTACTCATTAAATTTTTCACCAATTCATTTTTTTCATGCTTAATTAAAGTACTAAGAGAGATGATACCGATAGGACGTAGTTTATTGTCTGTAACAATAGCAGCGTGGAAGTCATTTTTGACAGTTTTTATAAAATTTAACGACTCTTTAACAGTCCAATTTTCTTGAAGATTAACAAAATCTCGCTCAATTACTCTTCCTACTGTATTTTCTGGATATGTACACCCAATAGTAATTTGATGTTTTTTTTCCTTAGAAAGATTATTTAAAATTAAATCTTTAATATCATCATCTAAGTCAATTACAACTTCAATAGCATCTTCTATATCTAGCTTATCAATTAATTCTGCTGATTTTTTAATACCAAGCGTTTCTATTATTAAAGGTTTGCTGTAAGCATTTAATGAAACCAAGGTTTCAGGTTTGATTTTGTCTTGTAGTAGGGGAATGATTATTTTATAGATTTTAGGACTTAAATTATCTAAGAAATCAGCTAAATCAGCATAATGAAGTTCTGCAAGCCTGCTAGCCGCAGCATTATAATTATGATCTTCTAATAAATCATTAATTTGATCAAAAATTTCAGCAAATTGATCATGATGATCAGGTAATATGCTTTTGAACATACTGAAATTAGGCATAATCCCTTACCTATAGTCAATTGATTTGAACGCATGTAGCAGGTTGTTCATCGTCTTGCCTATTATTATAAGCTCTACCCTCACGCCTGTCACAAAATTCAACTGAATTGACTATAATAGTCTGGCTTGCAGACCTATTTAATTATAATTATTTGCTGGTTAGCTAGGTTTAACGTAGAATGGTGTACGATTTGTTAATCAATATAAATTACAGAACAAAAATAAGCAATAGTTTTTTAACTATACTCAATAATAGAGTCTCGTTTATCTACTCTTTAAATTTATTAAATGTATACTTATAATAGAAAAGCTTGTATAATACTCTCTTATTAGTTACAATAATAAAATTATGTCAGATAGAAAAGAGCATGATAAGTTTTTTCAGCAAGCTTTAGCAAATCCATTAATAGCTAAAGAATTCTTTGAGGAATATTTACCAACTGAAATAAAAGTTTTATTCTTGCCCTCTACTTTGAAATTGGAAAATGATAGTTTTATAGAGCCAAGCTTAAAAGAAACTATTACAGATGTTTTATATTCTGCTAAAATTAATAATAGAGATGGTTATATATATATTTTGTGTGAACATCAAAGTAGTTCTGACCCTCTTATGGCTTTTCGCCTGTTTAAATATATGTTAAATATTGCTGAAAGACACTTAAATTCGCATCCCGATTCTAAAAAGTTTCCTTTTATATATCCGTTAGTATATTCAAATGATCATAAAAAATATACTGCTCCTTTAAACTTGTGGGATTTATTTGAAAATAGCGAGCTGGCAAAAGAAACTTGGAGCAACGATTATCAACTAATCAACTTGTTTGATATTCCTGATGAACAATTAAAAGAAAGACCTTGGCTTGCTCCTTTACAAATTCTAATGAAATATATAAATGAGCATGATTTATTACCAAGATGGAAACAACTAGCCAATACTTTACCAGAGTTTGCTGACTCTAATAGTGGAGTTGATTATGTACAACTAGAATAAAAGAAAATGATAAAATAGAATTAGAAAAAATACTTAAATCACATTTAAATCCTGAATTAGGAGCAAATATTATGGGAAATTTAGCACATCATTGGGAGCAACAAGGTATTGAAAAAGAAAGAGCTAGAAGTAGAATAAAGATTTAAAAAGAAAAAATTACTATAGCTAAAGAAATGATGGCTAACAAAGAGCCGCTAGAAAAAATTATAAAATATACTAAGTTAAAAAAAGAAGAGATTGAGAAGTTAAAATAATATAGCAAATATTATGGAAATTTAGCACATCATTGGGAGCAACAAGGTATCGAAAAAGAAAGAGCTAGAATTAAAAAAGAAAAAATTATTTTAGCTAAAAAGATGTTAGTAAAAAATAAGCCTTTAGATCAAATAATAGACTTTACAGGTTTAACTAAGAAAGAAATCGAAAAACTAAAATAACAATAATATAAAAAATTATAAGAGGTTTAACATAATAGATTAAATAGTACTAAATAACTAATCATAATACATAATTTTCATTATTTAATATTTCTCAAAGCTAAATAATATTGACAAAACTAACGTATTAAATGCATACTTAAATTAATAATTTTTATTAAGATATTAGAAAGAAATTTATGAATAAGGATGAAGAATTATTAATTGAGGCAATTGAAAATGATGACTTAAAAGAAGTTCAAAAATTATTACAAGAAGGTGTTGATCCTAACATATTAGATGAAGACGATAAACCTTGTATTTTATCTGCCATACGGAATAAAAATTTAGATATTGTTAGTGTTTTATTGGAAAATGGAGCTAATCCTAATGCAGTTGACGCTGATGGAGAACCTATAATTTCAGCTGCTATTCGTACAAAACGATTAGATATTATTAATATCTTATTAGAAAATAGAGCTGATCCTAACTTACAACCTCCTAGAAAGAACACGATTTTATTAAAAGCTATCCAAAGTAATAATTTAGATATAGTAAATGCTTTCTTAAATAAAGGAGCTAATTTGAATGCATTAGATATAAGCGGATATCCTATTTTTTTAAAAGCTATAAAAAGCGAAAATTTAGAGATAATTAATGCTTTATTAGAAAAAGGAGCTAATCCTAATTTAGTTGATAAAGATGGAAGCCCGCTTTTATTTACAGCTATAAATACTAAAAATTTAGATATAATTGATGCTCTAATAAAGATGGGTGCAAATGTTGAAGCTAAAAATAAAGACGGCAATACTGTTTTAAATGTTTTATTAGAACGCAGAGGAAATGTAAATATAATTTCACTATTAATAGAAAATAGCCAAGATAAAGAAAAAATCTTTAATTTAAAAAATAATAACGGTGAAACTTTTTTACATTTAGCAGCCCAGCAAGGAAATAGTAAAATATTTGATAAATATTTAGATTATTACCCTACAGTCAATATTACTGATAAAGCCGGATATACTCCTTTATATTGGAGTAAATTATTAGGTCATACAGAAATTTCTAATAAGCTAATTGAACGTGCAGAAGAATTAAAGGAAACGGTATATACAAAAGTTACGAGAACAAAATTTTTTGAAAATCTACCATCAATACCTAAAATTGCAGTAAGCTATAATTCTAAAGTTAGAGGGGAAACTTCAGAAGCAACACGTAATAAATTAAAATATCAGTATTGTAATGTCGAAGATATCGATTACAGAAAAATAGTACCAGAATCGGCTAATGCAGAGAAAAAAATCAATGAAGAAATAGTAAACGAAGCGAAAAGAAAAGCAAAAGAGTTTTTAGCTGATAAAGATGCTTTAGTGATCCCTGGTAATAATTCCTCAGTTGATCCTAAAATAGCTGAGCATTTTGGAGGACAGGTAAACCTAGAAAAAAATAAATTTGATTTTGCCCGCTCTCTTGCTGAAATGGCTATGCTAGAAGTTGCTATAGAAAAAGGTATGCCGATAATGGGGATTTGTGGAGGACATCAAATTATTAATGCCTATCTTAAGGGAAAAATAGACGAAGTATCAAAACATAAACATGATTCAATAATTATTGAGCCTGATTCAGAATTAGCATCAATAATAAAAAGAAATTCTCCTACAAAAGATATTTTAAATCAAGAATTTTGGGGTATGCATAATGATAAAGTACAAGAAATAGGTGGAAAAAATAGATTAATAGATAATAAAGATTTGTTAAAAGTAACCGCAACAAACGAACATAGAGAAATTGAAGCAACAGAATCACAATTTGGTGCACCAATTCGTACTTTTCAATTTCATCCTGAAATGTCAAAAACTACATACTCAAATGCAGAGATAATACGTGATAAAAAAATTTTTGCATCATTTGTACAGTCAGCAGAAACATTTATGAATAAGAAAAGTCTAGGAGCAGATATAAAATTTAAAGTACCGGTGAAAAAAAGTTTTACAGAAATGGTTTTAAACCGAAAAGAGCAGCAGAATAATCAGAGAGGTATTTAATTGAAGTTGGTGCGGTCGAGAAGACTTGAACTTCCAATCTTTTTACAGAACAGCACCCTCAATGCTGCGCGTCTACCAATTTCGCCACGACCGCTTAAGGCTTCTTGTATAGCAGATTATTAGTATAACATCAATAGAGTTCTTTTTTGTCATTCCGAGCTAAAAGCGAGAATCCAGAAAAAAGTCTGTCATACTAGCTCGCTTGATCGCAGTATCTTAGGACACATTCTATGGCACAAGATCCCGTGAATAAATCACGGGATGACAATATAATTGACTGGATTCCCGCTTTTGCGGGAATGACATATATTGCTCGCTCGCAATGACGTCATCAAGACAAACTTACTACAAAACTCGGCATAACCGATTGTTTTTCGGCTGCTTTTCTTAAATTAGATAGCTTATCGTCAATATTACCAAACTCGAGGTGATAATCCCTAGAATTACCTGTTAAAACTAAACCTGAATCTATGCCAAGCCAATTAGCTGCAAGTATGTCAGTATAAAAAGTATCGCCTATCATTAACATACGATTCTTAGGTATATTAGGACATTCTTGTAAAACTTTGCTATATATCTCCTCGTAAGGTTTACCGCTATAGATTACTTTACCGCCTAGCTGTATTATTTTCTGAGCATAATAACCGCTACAATATCTATAAATTCCGTGTTGATTTATCCCAAGGTCAGGATTAGCACAAATATTGACTATCTTGCGTTCTACGACAATTTTAAATAGCTCATCAAATTCGTTTAAATCTAAATTTTTACTTTCATCTCTATAAATTGTCATTAGGAGAATATTAGCTTTTTGAATATCATCAGTGATAGGGCACTGTATGCCGTTTATGATATCATTTTCTAGATGACCTAAATGATATATTATCGGCTTTTCAATACCAAAACGCTCTTTACTTTCTAAAATCATCTGCACAGCTACTTCACCAGAGTTAATAATCATTTCTGGTTTAGCGTTTAATCCCCAAGATTTGAGTGTCTGATGCAGAGAAAAAATATTTCTCGGAGCATTAGTAACAAAATATACTTTTTTTTGTTCAATAATTTTATTAATATTCTGCACAACATTAGGGTAGGTATGCCCGCCTTCAACTACTACACCCCAAAGATCAAACAAAAATACGTCATAATCATCCATCACATCAAAAATATTTTTTAGCTTTAATTTATCCATTGTTATCTTATCATATTTACATTTACTAATCTGATAAGTTCCGTTATAGTTATTTTTATTGTCTCTAGCAACAAATACAAAGTATACTCGTTTTATTTGAAAAATTGGCTACGTTGTCTTTTGCTGATAATCCGCTACTATACTATATGTACGCTCCGGTTATCAGCTGGGGGACGCCTTGCTCTTTTCCAAATAAAACTTCGTCTACTAGCTTTTTATTTATCTTAATAATATAATATGTCGGAATTTGAAGAAAAGTTGAATGAATCATCATATGGTGCTGATTCTATTAAGGTTTTAAAGGGTCTTGAAGCTGTAAGAAAAAGACCAGGAATGTATATCGGTGATGTTGGTGACGGATCTGGTTTACATCACATGATTTATGAGGTGGTCGATAATGCTATCGATGAGGCATTAGCCGGTTATTGTGATTTAGTAAGAGTCGTTTTAAATAAAAACGGCTCGGTAACCGTATCTGATAACGGGCGAGGTATACCTGTTGAGATTCATGAGGAAGAGGGTATATCGGCAGCTGAAGTAATTATGACGCAGCTACATGCCGGTGGTAAGTTCGATCAGAATTCTTATAAGGTTTCTGGTGGTCTGCACGGCGTTGGTGTATCGGTTGTAAATGCTCTTTCTGATTGGCTTGAGCTACGTATCTGGCGTAATAATACGGAACATCTTATTAGATTTAATAACGGGATAACGGAAGCACCGCTTGCAGTTGTTAAAGAAAATGTAGATAAAAAAGGTACGGAAGTTACTTTCTTCCCATCAGTAGAGACCTTTACTAACATAGAGTTTGATTTCAGCATAATAGAACATCGTCTTCGTGAGCTTGCTTTCCTAAATTCTGGAGTAAAAATTTTATTAACAGATAATAGATTTGAAGAAGTAAAAGAAGTAGAATTTTATTATACAGGCGGAATTGAAGCTTACGTAAAATACTTAGATCGTGCAAAACACGCTGTTCATTCATGTATCGTAGTTAATGCAGATAATACTGAATCTGGTATAAGCCTTGAGCTTGCTATGCACTGGAATGATTCTTATCATGAAAATATACTGTGCTTTACCAATAATATTAGACAGCGTGACGGCGGAACTCACCTTAGTGCTTTTAAATCAGGGTTAACACGTGTTATTACCGCTTATCTTGAGAATACCGGTCTTAATAAAAAAGCGAAAAACGCTTTTAGTGGTGAAGATACTAGGGAGGGGATATGTTGCGTACTTTCCGTTAAAGTGCCTGATCCTAAATTTTCCTCCCAAACTAAAGATAAGCTGGTAAGTTCTGAAGTAAGACCGATTGTTGAAAATGCTGTTTATACCAAAGTTCTTGAGTGGTTTGAAGAACATCCAGCCGATGCAAAGCTCATTATAAATAAGATTATGGAGGCAGCTAACGCACGTGAAGCTGCTAGAAAAGCAAGAGAATTAACTAGAAGAAAATCAGTTTTAGAAGTATCGAACTTGCCAGGTAAGCTTGCAGATTGTCATGCCAAAGATCCGGCAGTTTCTGAGCTATTTATAGTAGAGGGAGACTCAGCGGGTGGTACAGCAAAGCAGGGTAGGGATAGCAAAATTCAAGCTATATTGCCTCTGCGTGGTAAAATCCTAAATGTTGAGCGTGCAAGGTTTGATAAAATGCTTGGCTCGGATCAAATTGGTACATTAATTACAGCTCTTGGAACAGGTGTTGATAACCGAGAATTCTCGCTTGAAAAACTAAGATATCATAAAGTTATTATTATGACCGATGCTGACGTTGACGGCTCGCATATTAGAACTTTATTGCTTACTTTCTTTTACCGCCATATGCCGGAGCTAATAAATAAAGGATATTTATACATAGCACAGCCACCTCTTTATAAGGTAAAGAAAGGAGCAAGTGAGCTTTACTTAAAAAATGAGCAAGCACTGCAAGATTATTTAGTAAAATCAGCAATTAGCGATGCTACTTTAACTTTAGATAATAAAGAGCAGCTGACAAACGAAAATCTAGAAGAGCTAATGAGTAAAGTTATAAAGTTCAATAGCTTACTTGATCATGCTAGCAAAAAATTTAACCGTTCTATCACTGAAATTTTGGCAATTAATGATCTACTTAACAATAAAATATTTGATAATGAAAGTGATTCAAGACTTAAAAAAGCTTTAAATGCATTAAATAGTTTAGAGCAATCACCCGATAAAACAGATTGGGAAGTTTTAAAACATGAAAATAAAATAGAATTTTTCCGTTTTAGTAGAGGCTTGAAAGAGCGTAAAATATTGCTAAGAGAGCAGTTAGAATCATTCGAATTTATAAATATATCAAAACTTGCTCTAACAATTTTTGATGTATTTAATAAGCAATTAAAACTAGTAGTAAAAAACCAAGAATTTGATATTTTAACTCCTAGCATATTGCTAAATACTATAATAGAATGCGGCAAAAAAGGTATAAGCGTACAGCGTTTCAAAGGACTCGGCGAGATGAATTCCGATCAGCTATGGGATACTACCCTTGACCCTAAAAAAAGAACTTTAATGCAGGTAAGAGTAGCAGAAGTCGACGAAGCTGAAGGTATATTCTCTACGCTAATGGGTGATGTAGTCGAACCTCGTAGGCAGTTCATACAATCGAATGCATTGAACGTTGTGAACTTGGATGTATAACATTGTCATCCCGTGGCTTGTCCACGGGATCCAGTAAATAAAAAATACAAATATAAAAAGCTCAGGTTTCTCGCTTTATGCTGAATCCCGTGGTCAAGCCACGGGATGACATCAAACGCTAGGTCCAAGCCACGCAATGACGTTAAAATTCATCACAAAATATTTATGCAAAAATTAATTATTCACGGCGGTAAACCTCTTAAAGGTATTATCAATATTAGCGGTGCTAAAAACGCCGTGCTTCCTATTATGGCAGCTTCTATACTGACCGATAAACTACATATTACTAATGTTCCAAAATTAACGGATGTTAGTACTATGAAAGAATTGCTAAAAAGTCATGGAGCAGGCATTGAAATAATAGAACATGAAAATGAGTTCGAATTAGTAATTAATGCTGCAAATATCAATAACTTAACAGCAGATTATGAGATAGTTCGTAAGATGAGAGCATCTATTTGGGTGCTTGGTCCTCTGCTTAGCCGTTATGGTAAAGCAAAAGTATCTCTACCTGGTGGTTGTGCTATTGGAGCAAGACAAGTAGATCTGCATATTGCAGTTTTAAAGGCTATGGGAGCTGAAATTACAATTGAAGATGGTTATATTAATGCTTCAACGGCAGGGCGTTTAAAAGGTACTCATTTCATTTTTGATAAAATTTCGGTTGGAGCTACTATCAATGCCGTACTTGCAGCCGTTCTAGCAGATGGTGAAACATTGCTATTTAACTGTGCTAGAGAGCCTGAAATAGTGGATTTATGTAACTGTCTTAATAAGATGGGTGCAGATATTTCCGGAATTGGTACAAGCGAAATAAGAATAAACGGCAAAGATTCTTTAAGTGAAGCAAGTTACAGGGTTCTACCTGATCGTATAGAGGCAGGGACTTATATGTTTGCCGCAGCTATTACTAAAGGTGATTTAAAACTTTACGGCATTGATTATCATATCATAGAAAATATCGCTTTAAAACTGATTGAAACAGGTATAAAAGTTATGCCTATAGATAATGGAGTGCAGGTAACTTATGCAGATAAGTTAAATGCTGTAAATTTAGAAACTAATCCATATCCAGGCTTTGCTACCGATTTACAAGCACAATTCATGAGTCTTATGACTATTAGCCAAGGTTCTTCAATAATTACCGAAAATATTTTTGAGAATCGTTTTATGCACGTGCCTGAATTATGTAGAATGGGTGCAGATATAACAGTGCGAGGTAATCAAGCAATAGTACAAGGTGTTAAAGGCTTAAAAGGTGCGGAAGTTATGGCAAGTGACCTTAGAGCTTCGGTATCGTTGATATTAGCAGGTCTAAGTACTGATAGTGAAACAGTATTGCACCGAATATATCATTTAGATCGTGGTTTTCAGAATTTAGAGAAGAAATTAAATAATTGCGGTGCGGATATAAAAAGAGTATAATACAAATTATTTATTGTTATAGGTTAATGTCATGCCGTGATTTGTACCTAGGTTGTTGCATGGCTCGAAAAATGCCTTGTATGTCATTCCTGCTTAAGGCTGGCTTGCGTGGATCATTTACCCCTGTCATCCCCCGTGATTTATTCACGGGATCCAGTTAAAAATACTAATAAAATTAGTATTTTTTATTATTTTCTGGATACCGTGGTCGAGCAACTAGATGACACCGATCACGTTATTCGATCCACGCAGGCAATGCCGCACTGCGTAGGCGGAAATAATATATGAGTCATGCAATAACACATAGCAAGCAACTAGATGACACAAGAACTTAATAACATAAAAAATTTATTATTTTAACGGAGAGAATAATGGCAAGAATTACAACAGAAGATTGTAGTAAAGTTATACCTGATAGGTTTCAGCTAGTTATTTATGCAACTAGATATGCTAAGTTATTAAACTATAAAGTAGAAACTAATCAAAGCAAGAAAGAAAAGCGTGATAAACCTCCGGTTATTGCATTACGCAGAATTGCTTCCGGAAAAGTATCAGTAGCTCAGTTGGAACAAGATTTTATTAATAGCCTACGTACAAGAAGTAGAATAGAGCCTATTGTTGAACAAGATGAGTCAGAAGATTTAGAAGAAAAATTTGAATATTTACCAGAAGTTTATATCGGAGAAGATTATTCTGATTTAGATGATCAAATTTTTACTGAAGAAACCGGTGAAGACTTTGAAGATAAATAAATGATTATAGGTGTTGGTACGGATATAGTACAGATTCCTAGAATTGAAAAGATAATAAAGTTATATCCAGAAATTTTTCCTAAAAGAATTTTAAATACCGAAGAATTAAAAAAATTTGCTTTGCTAAAGAAAGAAAGTCATGTTACTTTTTTGGCAAAGCGTTTTGCTGCTAAAGAAGCAATTAGTAAAGCTTTTGGCGTTGGTATAGGGCGTGGTATTAATTTTAAAGATATCACGCTGCTTAATGATGAGTTAGGCAAGCCAATAGTAAAGATAGATTCACTCTATACTCAAAAACTTCCTCCTTTTAATATCCATCTTTCCCTTTCTGATGATTACCCCATTTGTGTAGCTTTTGTAGTTGTTGAGAAAATTATTTTATAAGTACAGCACATTCCATAAAGGTAGATACAAGCGAATTTTGTAGGATTTGCCTGTGTTCACGTAGTTATCTACGCTGTGCAGACTCACCTTTAAATTCATCTTGTCTAGACCTTTTTGAAACATGCTGTACCAACATCCATAATATAGGTCAATAAGAATTAAGTTTAATAATAGCATGAATAAAAGCTAAGAATGACAGCTAAAGCAAGTTTAGGCAGTTTACGATGATTTTTAATTTATTTATTATCAATCATATTAAGATTTGATATTTTTTGTTCATAATTATGAAATTTATATATTAATTAGTTCAGAATGTAATTTTAAGACGTGTTTGTCATTATCTCCTTTAATATAATAAGCTGGATTTTGCTCACTAGCGTTACGTTTAATTTCTTTATCTTTAATCTTTTTAATTATAGGATCATAATAAACTTTTTGAACTGTACCCTTGAGCTTTTTTCCGTACCATTTCCAAAAAACTGTAGAACCTTCTTTATGAAAATTTGACATCGTATTATTTATAATATGTTTTTTGTATGTATGTATTATACTATAGTACCGGACAGTTTTTATTCTATGTCATTCCCGCAGAGGCAGGAATCTAGCATAAAGCGAGATAAATCGAGCTTTTATATTCTAAAAAATTGCTGTATTTAGACTTTTTTTCTTGGATTTCCGCTTCTGCGGGAAGGCATTGCCCGTGTGGATCGAAAAACGCCCTAAGGTAGTCATCTAGTTCATAAATCACGAGATGACAGCAGGAGAATGATCCATGCAGGCAGAGCTGCGACAGAATGAAAATGATTTTAACGTTTTACCAATTTGTTATAGTACTCTGCTAAGACTTTTACGCCGTATAGCCATATTAAACATACTATAATAAAACTGAACATTAATAAGCCAGCTATATCATTATGCACGGCATTTGGAAAGATGCTAAAGGATATGAATTGAATAATAGCACCTATCGATTTACCGATCTTAGTTCCCATAACATCGACTGCAGCCTTACCTTTGGTTTTCATTTCGCTATCCAGCGGAATATACACCATTTCTTTAGTAGCGTCAAAAAGTGAGTATTTTACGGATTTAGAAAGCACATGCCACAAACCGCCGATAAAAACTATTACAATAAGCGGTGAGCTATAACCCAGTGTATCTATGATATTTTTTAAGTGATTTTCAAAAACTGTAAAGGAGAAAAACATTACGCCTGCTCCAAACATCATAATAGGAGTAATAATTGCTCCCCAGAACCAACCGCATAATCTAATTAAATTGCTTCCTAAAAATGCACTAACTAAAGTAAGTACCCCTGTCCAAAAAAATACCTTACCATGATATGAAATAAAATCTTTTGTATCAGGATATAATTGTTTTACTTTGGACATCCATAGTCCTTCAATTAAGCTAATACTCATCGAATAAGAAATCAAAAGAATACAAATAAAACCAAGATATCTAGAGGTTAATATTATTTTTGTACTTTCAATTAAGCTTAATTTCAATATATCTGTTCTTTGATTTTTAAATTTAATATTTTTGTCTGATTCTACGACTGTTTTGTCAATAAATTTATGCAGAGCTAAACAAATTAATCCTGAGACTAAAATAATGCTAACAAAAGATTTTAAAAGAATTTCATTGGTATCACTTAAATGAGAAAATAATGGCAATAGGAAATGTTCGCTTTTAGCAAAATAGATAATTATTGTTCCGGAAATTAGTAAATTGGTTTGTCCAAATAAAGTAAAAAATGAGTAAAACCTAGGAGCTTCTTCGACCTTAGTAATTTTATTTGCCAGCTGCCAATATAAGAGAGTAAAAACTATTACAGGCCATAGCTCACCCATTATATAAAATAATACTAAGCTCCATTGTCCCCAAATAATTATAAACCATTTTAAATGCGGAAGTACTGTTATGTAATGTTTGACTAATTCAGGATCAGGATGAAAAAATTCTCTATATGGAAATAGAACAAAACCAAAAAAAGCAAAAAAAAGCAAAAAAGTACTAGTAATTATTCTAAAAACCTGCTCTGTAGTCATTAAATTACAGAGCTTAGAATAAAGAATAACGAATAAAACACCCATTGGCATTTCACCCCAAAGCTTGATAAAACTAAGTACCTCTGTATTAATTAAAGTAACAACAAAACTATCCTTAATACTGCGAACTAGGTTTTGATTAAGTAAAATAAAGAACATTAACAAAGCCATAGGTATGAATTTGGTTAATTCATATGATCTAATCGGCCATACTATATGCCTAAATTTACTGTTTCTTGCTCTGTTCCAAAAGGTGAAGTTAGAATTCACGGCGTCCATTAATTTACCTATGAGCTTATTTTATAGAGTGTTAAAGAACTCCAATGCAACCTAGACTATATTAAAAGTTATGTCAAGATTTTTAAATAAAATCATAATATATTGTTAATTATTTTTATTATATTTAATCGCAGCTTCAACAAATCTAATAAATAGAGGATGGGCTTCAAAAGGTTTTGATTTAAACTCCGGATGAAATTGTACCCCCACAAACCATAATAGTTTTGGTAATTCAATTGCTTCCACAATCTTTTTATCTTCTGAAAATCCGCTAAACTTTACGCCATTTTTTTCAAAAATATCTTGAAAATCATTGTTGAATTTGTATCTATGACGATGTCGTTCACTTATTTTAAGTTCTCCATATGCATTAGCAGTAATACTATCCGATACTAAATTACATGTATAAGAACCAAGACGCATGGTCTTTTTTATATTTTCTATTGTGATATCTGATGGATTAAAATCCTCATCATGTTTGCTTATTCTTTCAATAATTTTTGTACCAGCTGTTTTAAACTCTTCCGTTACAGCATCTTTAAGACCTACTAAATTACGAGCTATTTCAATAGCAGCAAGCTGCATCCCAAGACATATACCAAAAAAAGGTATATTATTAGTTCGAGCATAATTTACTGCTAAGATCTTTCCTTCTGTTGCTCGCTCACCAAATCCACCTGGCACTAATATTCCGTCAACACCTAATAATTTTTTAGAAATATTTTCATTGGTTACATTTTCTGCATTTATCCATACTAAATCAACTTTATATTTATGATATATACCAGCATGGTCAAGAGCTTCGATTACCGACTTATAAGCATCTTTTAATTTATGATATTTAGCTATAATAGCGATTCGTACCTTTGAATGAGATTCTTTTAATCTTTCAATTATATCATGCCATCTATTTAATTTAGAAGGTGCAATAGTAAGATTAAAAAATTTTAACACTTTATTGTCAAGTCCATAATCATGGTAAGCAAGAGGTACTAAATATATATTTTTCTGATCTATTGCCGGAATAACATATTCAGGGTCTATATTACAAAATAGAGCTATTTTTTCTATTTCGCTTTTAGCAATTTTGCGTTCTGCTCGGCACACTAAAATATTCGGCGAAATACCGATAGTGCGGAGTTCTTTTACAGAATGTTGAGTAGGTTTAGTTTTTAGCTCACGAGCAGTTTTAACATATGGTAATAAAGTTAGATGAATAAATAAACATTGTTTGCTTTTTAATTCATTTCCGATTTGTCTTATGGCTTCAAAAAAAGGTAACCCTTCAATATCGCCTACTGTACCGCCTATTTCGCAAAGTACAAAATCAAAACCTTTAGTGTTGGAAAGTATAAAATCTTTTATTATATTTGTAACATGCGGAATAACCTGTACAGTAAGACCGGTATAATTTCCTAATCTTTCTTCCTTAAGTAGTTTCGAATATACAGCACCTGTTGTGATATTATCAAACTTACAAGCAGGCACCCCTGTAAAACGCTCATAATGCCCGAGGTCAAGATCGGTTTCAGCCCCGTCATCGGTAACATATACTTCGCCATGTTGATGAGGGTTCATTGTTCCAGGGTCAACATTTAAATAAGGGTCTAGTTTCCGTAAACAAACTTTAAAACCTTTTGCTTGCAAAAGCATTGCAAGAGAAGCGGCAGTTAGACCTTTACCTAAAGATGAAACTACTCCGCCTGTAATAAAGATAAAACGCACCATTCTTTAAACTAATTTACTCTTTTCATAAAATTTTACTGCTTTGCTTAAATCTTCAGGTGTATCTACCGAAATGGGGACGTTATTAACTAAGCATGTGCCGATTGTCATGCCATTTTCAAGAAGTCGTAATTGCTCTAAGCGTTCTGTTTTCTCTAAAAATGTCGGTTCAAGAGCAACGAATCTTTCTAAAGCACTTTTACGAAATCCGTACATCCCCACGTGATATAAAAATTCTTCCGCACCATTTGGAATAAGACTACGTGAAAAATATATGGCTTTTCCTTTAGAGTCAATAGCTACAGTAACATTACTTGCAGCTTCTACTGAATCTTTCTCTACTTTTACTACAGGAGTTACAATATCATATTTGCTATTTTTTAAATCTTCTATTACTTTTAAAATTGATTCCGGTTCAATGAAAGGCATATCACCTTGCACATTAACTATATAATTAATATTTTGATTATTTGGAATTAACTTAAAAGCTTCATAAGTACGATCAGTACCGGTTGGAATATTACTATCGGTAAATATAACTTTTCCGCCGAGCTTTTCAATTACGCTTGCTATTTCCTGTGAATCAGTCGCAACATAAATATGTTCAAGATTAGTTTGATTTACTTGTTTAAATACACGTTCGATTAAAGTAGATGAGCCGATTAGCTGTAGAGGTTTACGTGTAAGTCTAGTTGAGCTAAGACGGGAAGGGATAATTATAGCAACGTCTTGATGCTTCATGAATTTACCTTATTTAAATTAAATCCGAAAATAATTGTTGACAGATTAGCCTTTTTCAGCGATAAAGTAAAACATAATTTTTAAATATATACCAATATTTGATTTATTTCAAAAATTGGCTACGGTGGTCTAATTGTTATGTCATTCCTGCGAAAGCAGGAATCCAGTATAAAGCGAGATAAATCGAGCTTTTATTTCTAAGAGCTTATTGTATTTATGCTTTTTTCTGGATTCCCGCCGTTGCTGAGAATGACATTATGAATCATACAACAACGCTGGACAAGTCGTGGGATGACACCTAGTATAAATATATATTTAAGAGCTCGTAGCTCAGTTGGTAGAGCATTTGACTTTTAATCAAAGGGTCCCGGGTTCGAATCCCGGCGAGCTCACCATATTATTTAACCGTTTTACCGAAGTTAAAATAATTTCTTATCCTAACTTCGCATTCTATAGTTAATTCAGCCCTATTTGGTGACAAGTGTGAGAAAAACCTAATAAGTAATAGGTAAAAAGATAAACAGCAAAACACTAAAAATATTAATTAACTATGGGTTTGTAGCTCAGCTGGTTAGAGCACACGCCTGATAAGCGTGAGGTCGGAAGTTCAAGTCTTCTCAAACCCACCATTCTCCAGTTCTTGGTATTTTTTTATAACACATCAAACGTCAAACATAGCTTAAAATCAAGTTTTTTGGTATTTAAAGAAAGGTTAGAGAATACTAGGTTTACTAAATTCCTTTTTTTTGCAATTTTCGAACTACTTTAAAAATCATGAATGTATTCCAGATAAATCTGATATTTAAGCGTTATACTCCTAATATAACTTTATAATTTCCATCCTATCGCACTTTAAAGATATAGGAGAACCTAAGTACTTAAAACATTGTAACAGTTTATTATTCAGGGTGGTTGTCAAGGAAATTATTAATATCCCCTATCAAAGTGTCTACAACAGATAATTTTAGTTGGGCTTCTGAATCTTGTTCATACTTATTATTAGCTTTATGTAATAATCCTGTGTGAATACTATAAAGCTCTAAGAGAACGTTGCTAAGTCCCTCACGCTTAGCGTTTTCAAATCCAAATATTTTTAACCCTTCTAAAGTTTTAAGAGTCATATTATTACTTTCTATCTTATTTTCGATGTTTTTTAAAATTTGTTTATACATAGCTAATAGTCTTATCAAATAATTAATTTGCATATAAATAATTTAAGAGCTTAAAACAATCAATATATTATGGAATAATATAGAAGTTAATTTATAGTTGCAATGAGAATCAATTAGAAATGTCCACAAAACCTAATATTTTAGTATTTTCTTTTTCTTTATAATTATGCCAGTCTAAGGTTATAGCGAGAGTATCTTTATTATAGTTTATATCTAATAAGTTAATATCAGGGTCATAGGTTAAAATGTTATTTAACATGTAAATAGTATAAGTTTTATTAAAGCTATTTAATATTATATAATTAAAATCTACTAAATGCCTCAAGGTTTTTATTTCTTTTAAATTAGCAAATCTCATATCTAGGTAACCTGCTTCATTTAATTCTAGCTTATCTGAATTTAAATAAATATTTTCATTTGTAGTTTTGCCTATTTGAAATAAGTATAAACATAGATATTTGCCACCCATTATATGAGGAAAAAACCTATCACCCAATAGTCCAAATACAAATTCGTTATTAAATATATTGTCTCTGTTTTTGCCATAATAAAAGCTTTTAGGTTTAAATGCTACAATTGCTCCTTTAAATAACCATGCATCTTCAGCTTTTTCTATCCTTAGCATATGTATAAGCTAGTTTGTTTTAAATCCTTATAACAAATTTCATAAAAAAATCTATAAATTTTTAATACTTTCTTTATTAGTAAATCATAAGTAGAAAATCTTATATTAATATTATTGCAAATAAAGTATAAAAAGGTTATACTAATAAAATAAAACAAATTGTAGTACCGCCAATCTAAAGTTTAATTATTAAAGCCATGAAAACAATATATAAAACTGCTTTCTTAAGTAATTAATGTAAATCATTAATTAAATTTCTGTTGCATTTTCAAACTTATTTTTATAACCTTAATTATTACCAATTTTTAATAAAGAAATAGTTATGGTTAAAACACTTGTTCAAACAATGATAGAATTATGGTACGGACCATATGAAAATTTTATAAACACAATAAAAGAACAAAACGAAGAAAAAGCACTTAGATATATTAACGAAATAGACCCCAAAGAATTTAGCAAAGCTAATGATAATGGCTACACAATTTTAATGTCGGTTGCTAATAAGGGGTTATATACAGTTTGTGAAAGGCTTGCTTCTAAAATGCCATATGAAGCTATCAATCAGGTTAATAATAGGGGTGATACGGCATTAAGTTTAGCTGAAAATAAAAAATTTAAAGATATATGTAATTTATTATGTGAAATAAATTTTCAAAAACTCAAAGATAAATTAAATAATAAAATTAAGACAATAACTATAGATCAGGAGCAAATAAAACAAGCTGCGGATAATATATGGGACGCTGCTAATTCTATTAATTGCAGCGAAGATAAAAGAGAAATAGAAAATCTTGTAAAACCACTCTTAAATAATTTTACAAAAAAAGCTATTTTTGGTGTGGAGATAAAAGTTAAAAGAGTAATTGAGCAGCAGAAGATAGAACATAATAAATTAAAAGAGCAATTAAAAGCACAAGAGGTTATTGGTAAACAAGTATTATCAGCAAAGATTGCAACATTTGAAGAATTAATAAATAAGCTAAATTGTGAAATAAGTAATAAGGATAGCTCTTCAATAAAAACAATGTTAGAGGGTATATCGGCTAAAATTGATAAGCTAAATAATATTGTTACTAAAAAAACAGCCAATACGGAGGAAATAACTGATGATGCAAGAAATGCAAATAATAACCTGCAAGCTCTTGTAAAAGATATAAATGAAATAACTAAAGTTATAGAAACAGTAAATAAATATTTAAAATTTCTTCCAGCTAACGAAATTACCAAATATAATATTGCAACCTTGGAAGAAACATTTCTAAAAGAAATAGAACATTTTAAGATAGATAATGATTCAAAAGTTTTAGGTGCTACCATTGAGGGATATTAGAGTGAGATAAAGCTTAGTCGTCATTACGAGGGGATTCGTAGAAGGGGGCGGAGACAATCTCGTTAAGCCCCCTGATATTGCTTCACCGAAACTTAAAGTTTCTTCTCGCAATGACGAAAAAACCGATCCACGCAACAATACCGACTTGCTAACTAAATCCAACATAAAGCAAGATGAAACAAGTTTTTTATAATATAAACCTCTTAAGATATTTATTATATTTTGTAAAATTATAGGTAGTAATTATTGCTACTTATTAAACTTTATACTATTTCCTTTTATTCCATATTGATAAACACTTACCTAGATTATTTTTAAGTCGTTATATGTAAATCATTAATTAAACTTCTGTTGCATTTTCAAACTTATTTTTACAACTTTAAATTAACCTTAAGTTAATAAGGTGATAAAATTTAATAAGGATAAATTATGTTTGCTTTTTTTAGAAGTTCATCTAATGAGCCAGATGGAACACTATACAATAAATTAATTGAAGCAATAAAATCAAGAAACTCTTTAGAAGTTCTAGCATTAATTCCAAAAATGAAAAATGAGGAATTAGCTAAACCTAATATTTATGGTAATACACCTTTATCTTTAGCTCTCAATAAAAAATTAGAAGCAGTTTGCGAAGTACTTGTTTCAAGAATGTCTGATAAAGATATTAGTATTATTGAAACATATGTAGAACATAGAGAAACATATTTTACTTTAGCTGCCATTAAAGGTTTTAAAGGAGTTTGTGAAAATCTTGCTCCAAGAATGTCTAATGAAGCAATTAATGTTATAAATGCAAGAAAACACACAGCTTTAACTTTAGCAGCTGATAAAAATTTGCCTCAAGTTTGTATAAAACTTATTCCTATAATGTTCGATGAAG
Source organism: Rickettsia bellii RML369-C (assembly GCF_000012385.1). NCBI lineage: Bacteria > Pseudomonadati > Pseudomonadota > Alphaproteobacteria > Rickettsiales > Rickettsiaceae > Rickettsia > Rickettsia bellii. The sequence continues at coordinate 1,078,682 of NC_007940.1, read as the reverse complement.
TTATTAATGTCACTGAAAATAGACATAAGGATTCTGCATTAAGGAAAGCTATATGGAATGATTTAGATGTGGTTTGTCAAATGCTTATTCCAGTAACATCTAAAGAAAATATTAACTATATTGATGTTAGTGATAGAACGCTTTTAATTTTAGCTGCACAAAAAGGTATGAAAGTAGTTTGTAAGATGCTGATTTCTAGAATGATTGAAGATAATTCCTTAGATATTATTAACCATGTTATTAGTAAAGGTGAACTTAAAGGTGAGTCTGCACTGAGCTTAGCTGAAAAACAAAAAGGCTTTGAAGATATATGTGAATTATTACAAAAGAGTCATGAGGAATATAAAGAACAAAAGCAAAAAGAAAATGAAAAAAAATGTGAGGAATCTCAACCAAAAAAAATAATTTCAGAGGATATTAATAAATTATTAAATGAGTTGAAAGATGGTGCTTATAATAATAAAAATATAATAGAATTTAGTATTTCTGCAAAAATAGAAAAGCTAGAGAAAAATGCGAATGATTTATCAGAAATATATACAAATATACAAGATATTATAAATCATAATAAAAATACAAAAGCAAAACTATTGGCTTTAGAAAAACATCTTAATCAAATAATTGATGCTCAAACTATAAATACCGAGCAACAAATTAGTCTTGAAGCATTAGGCGATGTATCTGTAGAGTTCAGTAATTCTAGGGGAGTTTAATATTAAAGTATATTTCTGCTTTGAGGTATTGCTGCGTGGATCATTTTCCCCTGTCATCCCGTGATTTATGAACTAGAGCCAGCTAAAAAATACTATTTTCTGGATGCTGTGGTCAAGCAACTAGATGACACCGAGAGCGTTTTTCGATCCATGTGGGGCAAGCCTTATGTGGGAATGACATAGAATAAAAAATGCACTTAGCTATATATCTTAAATGCCTGTACTGTGTTTTTGAGCAAAAAAGCAATAGTCATAGGTCCGATGCCACCAGGGACGGGGGTAATATATTTAACTTTAGATTTAACATTTTCAAAATCAACGTCACCAACGATTTTATTGCCGCCGATTCTATTAATTCCTACGTCAATTACTATCGCATCTGGTTTAAAATATCCAGAAGTTAGTTTTAAAGGTGAGCCGATAGCCGCAACAACAATATCGGCTTTGGAGGTAATAGAACTTAAATTCTGTGATTTAGAGTGACAAATAGTTACGCTACAATTTTCTTTTAAGAGTAATGCACTCAAAGGTTTGCCAACGATATTTGAGCGTCCAACAATTATGGCATTTTTACCGCTTAAATTTGGTTCATGTTTCTTAATTACTTCAAGGCAGCCAAGAGCAGTGCAGGGTACAAATCCGTTATCAATCCCGCTATGTAAATAACCAACATTTAAAGGATGAAAACCATCAACATCTTTAGAAGGCGAGATAGCAGATAAGATTTTATTTTTATCTATAGAGTTTGGTAAAGGAAGCTGAACTATGATTCCTGAAACATTTTGATCAAGATTTAATTCACTGATTTTTGCTATTAAATCTTCTGTTTTTATAGTAATAGGAAGATTTAATAACAGCGTATCAATACCTATTTTATTAGCATGTTTTATTTTATTTTTGACATAAATAATACTTGCAGGATTGTCACCAACTAAGACTATTGCTAGTTTTGGTGATTCTCCTGTTTTATCCTTAAGCCTTTGAACTTCATGCTTTAATTCACTCAATATTTCATTTGCTAAAGCTTTGCCGTCAATTACGTTATTCACTTTTGTTTTTCTCTCTGAAACTTATTTATAGTGTTGTTATATGGGTTATATGTCATTCCTGCGAAAGCAGGAATCCAGTATAAAGCGAGATAAATCGAGCTTTTAATTTTAGAAACTTGCTATATTTGTACTTTTTTCTGGATTCCTGCTTTCGCAGGAATGACATATAAGATGCTTTTCGTTCCATGCAAGCAAACATAACGCTACATAACACTAGAGTGATATTTAGAATGTTTTCTATATTTATTATTGAGTATACTTAGTAGTAGAATATTCAAAATGTAGAGCATTGCCATCAAATACTTTACCATAAGCGTGATGAAGGCTGCTTGCTGCTTCGGCAAAACCGGTAAGAATTAGTTTAAGCTTACCGCTATAATGAGCAACGTCACCAATAGCATATATACCTGAAATATTAGTTTGGTAATATACAGGATCAACTTCAATATGATGAAGTTTTATATCAAGGTCCCAATTTACTAAATTACCTAACTCCTGCTTTAAACCAAAAAACGGTAATAATATATTAGCATTTAGCTTCCGTGTATTATTTTGTAAGTCTCTAACTATAACTGATTGAAGTTCGCTATTATTTCCCTCTAATGAATCTAGTTGATAGCCGGTAACTAACTCAATTTTTCCACTTTCTGCTATATCTTTTAATTGTCTTAAACTCTCATTTGCTGCTCTAAATTTATCACGTCTGTGAACTAGATATATTTTATTAGCAATTTCAGAAAGAGAAATAGCCCAATCAACAGCAGAATCACCGCCACCTGCTATAACTATATTTTTACCTGTAAACTTACTGCGGTTATTAATAAAGTAAAAAACTGATTCATTCTCAAATTCTTCAATATTTGCAAGAGGAGGCTTATTAGGACCAAATGAGCCAGCTCCAGCTGCAATAACAATTACTTTACTTTTAATAACAATATCTTTTGAGGTTTTTACTTCAAAAAATTCACCTTCTTTTTTTAATTCTACCGCTTGTTGGTTTAAGTGATAAACCGGATTAAACGTAGCTGCTTGCAATTCTAATTGTTTTATTAGATCTGCTGCGGCAATTTTAGGGTAGGCTGGTATATCGTAAATAGGCTTTTCAGGATATAGAGTAATACACTGACCGCCTATAACCTCTTGTGCATCTATTACATGGCACTTCATTCCTAACATTCCTGCTTGAAAAATAGCAAATAATCCAACAGGACCTGCCCCTATTATTAAAACATCAGTATTATGCATTATTTTTTATATTTGATTTTAAAACAGGATTTTATTGAATATTGGCGAAATAATCAATTATTATTAATTATAATGTTTAAATAGATATTGATTTAATATGCCCTAACTTAGCCCAAGTAAGAATTTTTTGATCTCTAGTAAGTAATGTAGCTCCAAGACATTTTGCTGTTGCTACAATAATTCTATCGGCTGGATCGCCATGAAAATCATCCATAAGAGAAATGCTTTCAGCTGCAATTTCTGAAGAAATATCTTTAATGGCTAATCCATTAATATCTGTTATAGAATTCAGAAAATCTTTTATAGGTTCATAAATACAAATACGCTTTTTAAAACTAAGCATAGCTATTTCCCATAAGGAAATAGAGCTTAAAAATAATTGTGAATTTTCTTGTGCCAGATTAATTTTATGTTTTATCTCTTCTGATAATTCTTTAGGTTGTAATAATGACCATAGTAGAACATGAGTATCTAATACTAAAGGGTTATTCATGCTCTACGTTCCATTTTTCTTCTATTGGTTCTAATATATTACCTTTTATCTCAGCTTTATCTTTTAGCATACCGAATAATGAAATTTTTTTAGTATCCATAGGCAATATTTGAGCTACAGCTTTATCTCTTTTAGTAATTATAATAGATTCTTTATCTGTTTGTAATTTATCTATTATTTCAAGACAATGAGATTTAAAGTAACTGATTGCTATTTTAGTAGACATTTTATATCGCACAAAAAGTAAAATTATTTTTATATTATAATGGTCAAATGTAATAGTCAATTATATTTTGATTTGGTCATAACCAATTATATCACTTTGGCTTTTCAATTTTTTTCTTATATGTAGACACTTATAATCGTTTAATATTAATTCACTATAAACGCACTATATACATTTTCTACTAACAGTACAACAATAATATTATTTTCTTAATTAATAATAGAATAGATATAAAATAAAACAAATTTATGATTTTAAAAACTCTGTGAGAAAAATATCATAAAAATCATTTAAAATATAATTGTTTTTTAAACTATCCTTGTAAAATCGTTAAGATTTGTAAAAGATTAATAATAGAAATTAATTATTTTTAATTTAATACAGGATATTTATGAAGAATAACCTTAAGGTCCTACGTAATATTATTGTTGTTAGTATTTTAATATTAAACAGCAATAAAATTTTTGCTACTTCTGTAAATTTTTCAGTTACTGCAACAGTTCAGCCTTATTGCTCAATTTCAGCAACTAATTTAGGTTTTGATCCCTATACTTCTCAAAATAATAGCGATAAAACATCGGTTGTTACTGTAACTTGTACTGCTGGCACAGGTTATCATGTAAAATTAGATTCAGGTCAAAACAGTAGCTCTACTAGTACTCGTAAGATGAAAGGTGCTGCAAGTGCTAGTAATTTACTTCAGTATTTTCTCTATTCTGATTCTGCTAGAACTGTTATTTGGGGAAATAACGCAAATAATAGTGATTCACCACCAGGAGCAGGTACTGGTCTTGCTCAAACCTATACTGTTTATGGTCGTATACCATCAGGTCAAACTACTGTACCGGTAGATAATTATAGCGATCAAATTGCAGTAAGCATAACAATCCCATAAATATCTAAACTTAATAATTATAAGGTCATATGTTAAAAAAATATTTTAATTTAGTGATATTTTCACTGGTATTATTTTCAAATCTATCCTCTGCTGCTAATTTTACTATTATGCCGGTAAAAATAAATATTAATAAAAATGATAAAATAGCAACCATAAAATTACAAAATAATGATCTAATGGAAAGAAGTTTTCAGTTAACAGTATTAAAAAGAGAATATGAAAACGGCAAAGAAGAATATAAAGAAACAAAAGATTTGATAGCAACACCTTTAATGTTCCCTGTACAGGGTGGTAAAATCCAGATAATCAGGATTGCTGTAAAGGATAAAAAAATGTTTCCACAGCAGAAAATGCTTATAGAATTTCTGTAAAAGAATTAGCACATAAAATAAAAATAGATAATACTATCACTTCAACAGTAGATTTTATTGTCGAATTTAACGTACCCATAACAATTTCCAGCTAAAAATTTTTTAATTTAAATAAATCAAAGCCATGTGCTTTTTATATAAAATAATATCATTATTTATAGGTATTATTTTATTTAATTCATTGAGCTATGCAGAAATTACAGATGATAGTGAATTAATTGTTTCATTAAAAGTAAATTATGTAGAGACGGATATATTCCCGACAATTATGCAAAATAAACAAGGGAATTATCTAATCCCCCTTGAAGATATTGAGCATTTTAACGTGCAGGAAGAATATCTAAAACAAGGCTTAGTGACTTATCATGATATACAATATGTTAATTTAGATTTATTAACAGGCACTAAATATAGTTTAAATCATGAAAATTTAGATTTAGATATTATTTTTCCTACCGAAAAAATGCAAGGTCAATCATTTAATGCTACTGAGATGCCTATTAAGGAAGTTGACAATAAGCTAATTAATGGAGCATATTTCAATTATAACCTTACCCTTACTCAAGATGATAATAGTAATTATCTAGCGGGGGTAGAGGAATTGGATTATGCAACTGAAAACGGCGTATATAGTTATAGCTTTTTATTTCAAAGCAAAGCCGTTAATTCAAATTTTTCCAAAGTAAGGAGTGCTCAAAAAAATTATAATAAATTCACTCGTTTAGAAACTAATTGGACATATGAAAATGAAAATAAAATGACCAATTGGCGAGTGGGTGATAGTTTTACAAAACCGGCTATTTGGTCTAATTCAACTAGATTTGCTGGAATTCAATATGCTACTAATTTTTCTGTGCGACCAAATTTAATCACTTATCCTTTACTTGATTTCAGGGGAAAATCAGAGCTTCCTAGTAGCGTTGAATTATTTTCTAATAATATTCCTATATATAATGCAAAAGCTAGAATGGGCGATTTTGATATAAGCAACATTCCGGTTATTACGGGTAGGGGGGATTTAATAGTTAAAACGCAGGATATAACTGGTAAAATCAAAACAATTACCATTCCTTATTATGCAGCACCGAGCTTACTACGTCCTGGACTTTCTGATTTTTCGTATGAAACAGGTTTTCAAAGACAAAATTTTACTATTAAGAGTAATGATTATAAATATTTAATTCTTAATACTGATTATATGCTTGGTATAAATGATTATTTAACAAGTGGGGGACATTTTGAGTTTTTGAAAAATAATGGAACTGTTGGCACAACTAGTAATTTTAAAATTGGTAATTATGGAGTGGCTGGAATTTCATTAGCAAGTAATATCAAAAACTTTGGACATTCTCAAAGAGTTAATTGCGGATATACTTATGAATCAGAATATTTTGATTTTAATAGTAATTTAGATTGGAATAATAAAAATTATAGAGACGTGTATAACTATCCTAATAAAACTTATTCAAATTTAAGATATCAAATTTCAGCAAGTTATGGTAATGGCGATATTGGTAATATAAGCGTAAATTTTTTAACTTATGCTATAAAAGGTACACTCAAAAATAAAAGATCAAATATTATATCAGTAACTTACCAAAAAAATATTACCAAAAGAGGCGTCTTAAACTTTACTATAGGTACAGATTTAAAGAATAGGCATACAGGTAATTTTGCTTATCTTTCCTTTAATTTAAATCTAGATAATAATAGAAGTGTTTCACTTATCGATTCATATCAAAATAATTACCATATCAAACAGCTTGGCTTTTCATCACCGATTAGCTCAAATATGGGTTGGGGGTATAGTGCTAACTTAATTAAAGCTAAATCTACAAATTATAATGTACAAGTTAATCGTAATGGTGAACATAATGATATGGGACTCTATTTGTATAAAAATGATGCATCAACAACTAAACAGTTCAATATTCAAGGTAGCGTGGTCTCTATTGATAAGAATTATTATATGACAAGACCAATTACCGGAGGTATTGCCTTAGTTAAGGTAAGCGATATGAAAGATGTTGGAGTGTACAATAATAATCAACTAGTTGGTTATACAGATGATAAAGGTAAAATACTTATTCCAAACGTAACCCCTTATATTCCATCTGAAATAAGATTAGATGATGAAAAACTACCTCTTAATGCAGAGTTTTCCGATATTGCATTAAATATTGCACCAAAAACGAAATCGGCAGTAAAATTAGACTTTGGTATTAAAATTGTTAGAAGTGTGGAAATGACAATATTTGATAGCAATAAACATTTCATGCCTCTTGATAGCACCGTTACTATTGAGGGAATAGATGAAGAGTTATTTGTTGGTTACAATGGAAAAGTTTATATAAATGATATAAAAAATCTTGAAGTATTAAATGGTTCTGTCTGTAATGAAAATGTAGAAAATAGTAAATGTTGCCATTTTAGTATACCCGTTAATAAAGATTTAAATGATCCGATAATTGATTTAGGTGAGATAGTATGCGAATAAGATATTTGGTTGCAGTGTTTTTAATTAGTTTAGCTTTATCAGGTCAAACCATGGCAACGTGTAGCGTATCTGTACCAACTGTGGGATTTGGTAATGTTAGTACGTCGTCTAGCAAAACTACTTCAGTTACGGCTTCAGTCACTTGTAGTGCTTTAATTTCATTAATTGTGAGCTATACCTTAAAATTTAGTACCGGTTCAGCAAACATTTATAACCCGAGAAATATGCTTAACGGCAGTAATAAGCTAACCTACAATTTATATAAAGATGCTGCTCATAGTCAAATACTTGGTAATGGAACAAGCAGTACAGTAACAATTCAAGATAGCTATTTGCTTGCTCTTGGACCAGTTACTAGAAATTATACTATATATGCAAGTCTGCCTGCTCAACCTCTTGCTAATGTTGGTAATTATCAAGATACTATTACTGTAACTTTAACCCAGCCATAATTTCGAAAGGTCATTGTAAGGAAAAACTATAGGTATAATTTTAAAAATTGGTAACAATATTTTTATAATATTTCGTACTCACATACTAGTTTTGCAATTATTAATTACTTCTTACTATTACTATTTTTATTTCTAATATTAGTTGTAATATTTATTTAGAGCCTCTATAATTCATAAAAATTAATATGAAATACAATGAATAATAACGATGAAATTAATAAATTAGTAGCTTTTAAGGATAAAAATATCAGAAGAATTTTGTATAATAACGAGTGGTGGTTTTCTGTAATTGATGTAGTAGGTGCATTAACCGATAGTGTTGATTCTGGTGCTTATTGGCGTAAACTTAAACAAAGATTAAGTGAAGAAAAAAGTGAAGTCGTGACATTTTGTCACGAGTTGAAACTGAAAGCACCCGACGGTAAAATGAGGTTAACAGACTGTGCAAATACTGAATCATTGCTGCGTATTATACAATCTATTCCTTCACCAAAAGCAGAACCGTTTAAAAAATGGCTTGCTAAAGTAGGTTATGAAAGGATTCAGGAAATCTCTGATCCTGAAAAATCTGTTGATAGAGCAAGGGAAAATTGGAAACGACATGGTCGCAGTGATAAGTGGATTCAACAACGTATGATGGGACAGGAAACTCGGAATAAGTTAACTGATTACTGGAAGAATCATGAAGTAACCAAAGAGAATGAATTTGCAATACTAACTAATGTTATTCATCAAGAATGGGCAGACATAAGCGTCAGAGAGCATAAAAATATAAAAGGTTTAAAAAATCAAAATTTACGTGATCACATGAATGAAGCGGAATTAATTTTTACTGCTCTTGCTGAGTTATCTACTCGTCAAGTAGCAGAAACTAATAATGCAATAGGTATGGAAGAAAATAAGGTTGCAGGTAAAATAGGAGGGGGTATAGCTAAAAATGCCAGAATTTCTTTAGAAAATAAAACCGGTAAGAGAGTAATTTCAACAGAAAATTATTTATTACCTGAACGCAAGAAAGTTAAAAGTTTACCTGAATCATGAATTTTATATGGCTTGATCGACATTGTTGCATGGCTTGGTTTTCCCATTGTCACCCTGCGACTCGATTGCGGAATCCAAGTTAAAATGCTAAAATTATTAGTATTAAAAGTCAAACTTCTGAATCTAGTTCCCAAGCCACGGTAAGCGTTGTTGTGTGGAGCAATTTTTCCGTCTGAGCTAAGGAAATTACGAAGTAATTGACGAAGCAATCCAGTTAAAAAATACTAATATTATTTAGTATTTTTTATTATTTTTTCTGGATTGCCACGCTCATTTCATTCGCTCGCAATGACGATTTGGTATCCACGTAACAATGTCGTATAAACCACGGGATGATGGGAGGAAAATCGTGCTGTGCAACAACGCTTTTAATTGTTTGCAATGTCTATTGTATTAATGATTCAAATTCTTTAACTACTGCTTGATAGAGCTTACGTTTGAATGGAATAATAATTGATAGTAATTCATCAAGTGATGCCCAACGCCATTCGTCAAATTCTGGATTAAGAGTGTTTATATTAATATCTTCGTTAGTGCCAGTGAATCTAATTAAAAACCAGCGTTGTTTCTGTCCGCGAAAATTACCGTCCCATAATTTAGGAATTAAAAAACTTGGTACATCGTAACTATACCAGCATTTACTTTCGGCAATTATATATCCTTTGCTGCTTCCTATTTCTTCTAACATTTCACGCATAGCTGCAATACTTGGGGTTTCGCCAGGTACTATTCCACCTTGCGGCATTTGCCATGCAGAGATTTTAGTATCTATTCGCTTACCAACAAATATTTTATTATCGGCGTTTAATATCATCATACCAACGCCTGGTCTATAAGGTAGTGCTAGATGTTTTTTAGAAGTTTTATTCATAATTATAGTTTTACAACTTTATTTTTACCAGTTGTTTTAGCTTCATACATAGCTTTGTCCGAGCGTTCAATAAATTCTTCAATTGACTCACATTTTTTATACTCTGTAACTCCTATAGATACAGTCTTTTTTAAAGGTTTTTCTTGTTCATCTATTTGGAAGTTCATACTTTCTATTTTAACTCTAACTCGCTCTGCTGTATATATTGCTTGGTCAATATTTATATCATTTAAAAGTATAGTAAATTCTTCGCCACCAAATCTTGCTATTAAATCAGTTACTCTAAAGGTATTTTTTAAAATACGAGAAGTGGTTATTAAAACTTTATCTCCTGCTTGATGCCCATAAGTATCATTTACATGCTTAAAATTATCGATATCACACATAAGCAAATATAATTTCATGCCTTCTTTATTAGCCTTTTCGACTATTTGCTTAATGTGTACATCAAAATAACGGCGATTAAATAAACCTGTTAATCCGTCTTTAGCTGCTAAATTTACGCTTTGTTCTAAATCGTTACGTAAATTATCTTGATATTGCTTACGTCTTAATTGTGTTTTAATTCTTGCAGCTAGCTCACTTTCATCAATAGGATAAACAAAATAATCATTAATGCCAAGCTCAAATCCTTTCATAACTAATTGCATTTGATTTTCGTTTCCGTTTTCATCTTCATAAATTTGTAAAATTAATATTACTCCACTTATTTCCGGTTTGCCTCTTAAAATAGCTCCTACTCTTAAAGGATCTTCATTTTCAAGAGTACTACTAATCACTATAAGATCAGGTTTATATTCATTTATAGTATCTGTCTCTTCAGAATTACTTATTACTTTTACGTTAGATGTAATTTTAAGCAACATTTGTTTTATGTTCTTAGCTTGTACTACATCATCGTTAATTAGCAATATTTTTTTATCTGCAAAATTATCATGTATTTCAACATTAATACCACCAAGTAATGCATTAGTACTATTACGAATTTTTAACTCATCAATTAAGCTCTTCATTCTTGATAATGATTTAATTCTTATAAAAAGAGCATTATCATTAATTGGTTTTGTCAAAAACTCATCTGCACCAGCCTCTAACCCTTTAACACGATCATCAACATCAGAAAGAGCAGTTACCATTACTACCGGAATATGGGTAGTTTCAGGATCAGATTTAATTTTTTTGCATACTTCAAATCCATCCATCTCAGGCATCATAACATCAAGTAGTACTATATCTACTTTTTCTTTTTTTAAAATGTTTAATGCTTCTTTGCCGCTGCTTGCTTTAAAAACAGTATAATACTCATTTAAAAGCTTTGCTTCTAGTAATTTAATATTCGTTTCTATATCGTCTACTATTAATATGTTTGCACTCATAAGATTAAATTCTTGTTTTTAAAGGAAATAATTTGTATATTTATATTTTTTTAAAGTAAGTTTAAGTGTAATAATATATGAAAATTTCAGCGAATTCAATTAGAACAGGCAATATATTAGTTTATAATAACGATTTATGGGTGGTAAGCAAACAACCTGAGCATACTCAGCCTGGAAAAGGCGGTGCTTATGTGCAAGTTGAGATGAAAAATTTAAAGACTGGCACAAAACGTAACGAGAGATTTAGTTCTTCAGATCATTTAGAAAAAGCTGAACTTGAACAAAAAGATTATCAATTTTTATATTTTGAAGATAATAATATAGTGTTGATGGATAATCAGACTTTTGAGCAAATAAGTGTAAACAAAGAAATTTTAGATGAAAAATTACCTTTTTTAACTGAAAATATGATTGTTAAAGTCGAATTTTATAATGAAAAGCCTCTAAGTATTGAACTCCCTGCAACAGTTATATTAGAAATTATTGAAACTGATCCAGTAATAAAAGGAGCAACCGCAACCGCTTCATACAAGCCAGCAACTCTTGCAAACGGGGTTAAGGTAAAAGTACCTCAATATTTAGAGATAGGCGAAAAAATTGTTGTTAAGACTGAGGATCTAACCTATGTTGAAAGGTCTAAGTAGTCTACTAAGATAGAACTTCAAAAATTGGTTACGTCATCCTACAAGTACTGTGGTGCTCACGTATTAAGTAACTGCTGCCGCTCCTCGTCTTGTGGACGCCTTGCTCTTTTTGAAGTTGATCTTCGTATACTGTTCTTATTTATTTGTTAATTATTAAAATTAAATGCAACCTATAACTAATTTATTAATCAATTCACTGCGTAAAGCAGTTAAGTTTGTGCATAGAGATTTTTTAGAGCTTGAAATGCTTCAAAAAAATCCTATTAGAAATGAAGAGTTTTGTAAGCGATCTTATTTAAGACTAAAAACTTTGTTATGTGAAGAATTACAAAAACATACGAAATATTTATTTTTTCCTGAAGATCCATTTGATCCCAACAATAATTATGAAACTGTTTTTTTAGTAAATCCTATAGATAGTCCAAATAATTTTGCTAGAAGTCTTCCTTTTTTTGCTGTATCAATAACTTGTCTGAAGCAAAATCAAGATGGTCTAACACCTGTTTCTACTGTTATATATTTTCCGGTTCTTAATGAGGTATATTACGCTGAAAAGGGTAGAGGGGCTTGGGTAGAAAAAAATGATTTAGGTTCTAATCATAAAGGTCTAAGGTTAAGGGTTTCTGATAATGCTAATTTGGAAAATTGTCTAACAATTATTGAAGATTTAAAAAACAGTAACTTTCAAGAGGTTAATAACAGTAGAACTTTTGGTTCTTCGTGTTATGCAGCGATGCTTTTAGCATCAGGTAAGGCTGACTTAATATATTTACCATTATTAAATTTTACGTTATATTATTCTTTTGATCTTTTTATTAAAGAAGCAGGTGGTATAGTCGTAGATTCTAGTGATAAATTTATATATTCAAATCATTACATTACTAGAGAATTAAAAAAATCTTAAGCAAAACATTATTTTAAATTTGCATTTTTAGCATTAAGATATAATAATTAAGCATGTTAATTGTATCTGTAAGTGTATTATGAAAAAGTTTGACATTGATTGTGATTTTGGAGGACAAAAGTCTAAATTTACCATTTATATAGGTACACCGCAAGATGGACATCACCCATTGCAGTTCCAATCAAAATGGTTATCAGATGAGAGATGCGGTACTATTCCTGATGCTGTTATGGATGCAGTAAAACAGCTATATGATCTTTCGAAAAAAAATAATGTATCGTTTGAAGATTTGTGTGTTTATGCTCTTGGTACTGCTCAAGAAGCTCAAACCACAAGTAACGATGAAGATGAGACAGAAAGAGAGGATAATGATGATGAAGATAATAAAGCAGAACAAGCATAAATTATCAGCTTGTGGATACTCGGTGTCATCCTGTGGCAGCATTGCTTGCGTGGATACCAAGTCATCTGAGCTACGCAAATGAAATCAGCGTGGCAATTCAGAAAAAATAATAACTATAGAGATTAAAATGAAACAATATAACGACTTATTTAAAATTATTCACCGTGAAGGTTACATATTTATTGCTAGTTTTGCATTAGTAAGCTTCTTACTTGCTTCTTTTAACGAGAAGCTCGGTTGTATGGGATTTATTGCTACTGCTTGGTGTATTTATTTTTTCCGTAATCCCGATCGTTTCGTACCGATAGGTAATGATTTGGTAATAAGTCCTGCGGACGGGGTAATTCAAGAAATCAAAGAAGCCTTACCACCAGCAGAGCTAGGACTTGGTGATGTTGAAATGATTAGAGTTAGTATTTTCCTAAATATCTTTAACGTGCATGTGAATAGAATTCCGGCAAATGGTAAAATTTTAGCATTGCATTATAATCCTGGAAAGTTCTTTAATGCTTCTCTTGATAAAGCAAGTGTTTATAACGAACGTCAATCTGTATTAATGGAAACAGAGCAGGGGCAAAAAATTGCTTTTGTTCAAATTGCAGGATTAATAGCAAGACGTATAGTTTGTGATCTAGAAGAAAGTAATGAAGTTAAAGCAGGCGAGCGATATGGTATAATTCGTTTCGGTAGTAGAGTTGATGTATATCTACCACTAAAAACTGCTTTATTAGTAAGTAAAGGACAAACTGCTATTGGTGGTGAAACTATTATTGCAGATTTTGGACGCAAAAAGACAGCTGAATTACAATTTGAGAGAAAGTAGAAGCAGCCGTCATTTATATGTCATTCCCGCATAGGCGGGAATCTAGGCTAAAGCGAGATAAATCGAGCTTTTAATTTTAAAAGTTTATTGTATTTATACTTTTTTACTAGATTCCTGCTTTTAGCTAGGAATGACATGGTGGGCATGCACATTATAATATCATAAACCTTATTTTCTTGAGTACCCGCATTGTTAAAAATTCGTAAAACTATAATATCTAAGCCTGTACCTATAATAAAATTAATACCAAACTTTGTAACTCTGCTTGGCTTAGTAACTGGTATGAGTTCAGTAAAATTTGCATTAGATAGTAAATGGGAAATTGCTGTATATTGCATTATAGTAGCAGCAATTATTGATGGCATTGATGGAAGAATTGCAAGGATGCTAAATGCTACTAGCCCATTTGGTGCAGAACTTGATTCTTTATGTGATTTTGCTAATTTTGGTATAGCACCTGCTTATTTAATATATTTATGGTCTTTCCAGCAATATGAGTATAAAGTATTTTCTTCAGCAGTGATGTTACTATTTATAGTATGTATGGCTTTGCGTCTTGCTAGGTTTAATGTTGGCATTTATCAGCCAAAACAAGATAAAAAACCGGAGCATTTCTTTACAGGTGTACCTGCTCCTTGCGGTGCTTTACTTGCTTTAGTTCCTGTGATGATAGATTTTGAAATCGGTACATTATTGAATATAAATGTTCGTATTCATACTATAACAATTAATATATATTTAGCTATAATAGCTTTTCTGCTTGCTAGCAGACTTCCTACAATTTCAACAAAAAATCTAAGTATCAAGCCTGAATATTTATCGCTTGCAATGATTTTATTTGCTGTTGTTATTATAAATCTTATAATATATCCATGGTATGCACTGCCATTTATTGCAGTTATATATATTCTTTCTATCCCGTTTTGTTATTTCTTGAAACATAAATTTAATAACAATTAATTATGCTTGATGTATTAAAACAAAATATTCAAAAATATAGAAATCACCCATTTGCTAAATATATACTCATTGTAGCATTTATAGTAATAATTTACTCGGGTTATAAAATTTATGTTTGGGTAAATACAGAATCAACAGATAATGCTTATATTGATGCTGATATTTCGGATGTTAGTGCTGAAATTAATGGGGTTTTAACTAATCTATTAGTGACTAATAACACAAAAGTTAATAAAGGCGATCTAATTGGTGAAATCGATGATAGGGACTATAAAGCCAAGCTTGCAGCACTTGAGGCATCTATCGGAGCTTCAGAAAAAAATATAGAGATTATTGATCAAAAAATATCAATAGGGCAGAATCAATTAGAACAGTCAGGCGAAAAACTAAAACTTGCTGCAACAAGTTTTAATATTGTTTCAACTGATTTTACTAGAGTACAAGAGTTAAATAAAGCGAAATTTGCCAGTATTAAAGCATTGGACGATTCTAAAAATGCTTATCAAAAAGCAAAAACCGATTACAAACAAGCACAGCTAGATATAGATATCTCTAAGCAAAACTTACAGCTACTTGGGCTTGAAAAAGCAGCAGAACAAGAAAAGCTAAAAGAGTTAGAAGCAAATAAAAAAATTATCTTACGGAGCTTGCAGAACACTAAGCTTATTGCTGCGGTATCTGGTGTATTTGGTAATAGTAGTTTAGAAGTAGGAAATTATATAACGCCCGGTAGAGCTTTATTCTCTATAGTACAAGATAATTCAATGTATATTCAGGCTAATTTTAAGGAAACTCAAATTAAGAAATTTCAACCGGGTATGAAAGTAGAAATCCAATTTGATGCTATTCCTAAGAAAACATTTTATGGAAAAATCCGTAATATTTCCCCTGCCACCGGTTCTAAATTTACCTTAATCCCACCCGATAATGCCACCGGTAATTTTACTAAAATAGTGCAGCGTGTACCTGTTTTAATTGATTTTGATGCACCTGTTGCTAATCTCATCCCAGGTATGTCAGTAATCGTATCTATTAGAACTGACCAGAAGCTGTCTACTCGATGAACTTCAAAAATTAGTTATGTAGTTCTATTAAGTACGCAGATAGCCATGTATTAAGTATAATAGTACCTGATAGTTTTAAAAAAATGTTATATTTTATTCAGGTATAGGTGACCTTATATGTCATTCTTAGCAACGGCGGGAATCCAGAAAAATAAATATAAAAGCAGCAAGTTTTTAAAATTGAAAGCTTAGGTATCTTGCTTTATGCTGGATTCCCGCTTCCGCAGGAATGACATATAACAAAAACTTTCCGGTACTATCATTAAGTATACGCTCCGCTCTTCGGCTTACAGACTCCATGTTCTTTTTCAAATAAAACTTCGTCTACCCAACTTTTCATTTATTAGGAGTATAATTATCTTTTCATCTCCGCTATTTCTTTCTTTAATTTCATTACTAGGGTTTGTAATTTTTCAAATTCTTCCCTAGTAACATAATTACCTTTAAGTATTTTATCCTCAATCACGTCGCAGCTTTTATCTTTTATATTATTTACCGCTTTATGGAAGACGCTGCTAGCACCTGTTGCTACTTTTAAAATATCATTTGTTTTCATAATTATAATACCTCTATCGATAGAGCATGCAAGCCATTTTGAAATTCATCGGCAAGTAGGTTATTAATGGTACGATGATTGGCAATTAGGCTTTTGCCTTGTAAAATTTTTGCAGAGATTTTTATTTTAATATGGCTGTGAATTCCGTCATAATGACTAGCATGTTTATGACTTTCGTCTATTATTTCGCAAAAATGTGGTTTTAAGACACTTAAGCTTTTAGTTATCCTGTCTATTCTGCTCATATTTTTATTTTATTTATAGAAAAAATATCTTAGTATTTGTTAGAATATATAATTTTATTATCAAAATGGCAATGTCAGAATTAATCGCAGAATATAAAGTTTTACAAGCTGAAATGGATGAAGTAGGGAGGGGAGTATGTTTTGCCTGTAAATTATTGAATTATGATGAAATCGTATTCATCGAACCAAATAAGAATTTCATAATTCAGGATTTAGAAAAAATTATTGAAAATGTAAGCAAAGAGCTTGATATTCCTCTAAAATTTAGAAAAACAAAAAAAGATGTCATATTATTTATATTAGATATTACCGATTCTGATCTAATTAAAAGTTTTGCCAGAAAGTTATATTTATCTTCCCAGCTATATATAAATGATGAGCGACCGGAAATCTATATAAATTGTTGTATTGCGAGTAGTGAGTTCCCAAAAGTAAGTGCTAATGCAGAAGAGATTGAGAAAATACTAAATATGTTACTTTCACAGAATAATAATTATTATTATCGTGAATATAACTCTGATGATCATGATTTAGAGAATATAAAAAAGTCTAATTTACAACTCAATTTGCTTAGACAAGCTTTAGCTAAAAAAACTATGCGATTTGCTTATCAGCCTATAATTGATCGCAAGACTTTGAAAGTACATTATTATGAATGTCTGCTTCGAATACCGGATGAGAATGGTGCTTATATTTCGGTCGGTCCTATAATTCCTATTGCTGAAAATAAAGGATTAATTTTTGTAATTGATCAGATTGTTTTAGAGATGAGTATTCATGAGCTTGTAAACAACCCTAATTTAATGCTATCTGTTAATATTTCAAATATTGGTACGACTGATGAAGCTTTATGGGAGATAGCAGAAAGTTTATTAAAAACTTATGATGTTCGAGATCGTTTAATTGTCGAAATTACTGAAACTTCTTTTAACGAAAATTATGATAAAATAAATGTATTTATCAATAAGTTACGTAAGTTTGGTTGTAAATTTGCTTTAGACGATTTCGGCTCAGGCTTTACTTCCTTTAAACAACTTCAAAGCTTGCCTATTGATATTATAAAAATTGATGGCAAATATGTCCGTAGTATTACAAGCGATGTACAAAGTAGATATTTTGTTGAAAGGCTGATAAAAATCTCAGAAGATTTAAATATTGAAACAGTAGCTGAATTTGTCGAAAATGGCGAAATAGCTAAGTTTTTAATAGATCTAAAAGTAGGCGGCTTGCAAGGCAATTACTACTCCGAATCAAAATTTGATAGGGCGGAGTAGGGTAGAGCCGTCTTGTATGTCATTCCCGCAAAAGCGGGAATCCAGGAAAATAAACATAAAAGCAGCAAGTTTTTAAAATTAAAAGCTCGATTTCTCTCGCTTTATGCTGGATTCCCGCTTTTGCGGGAATGACATAAAAAGTATAGTACTTGACAAAATCCCTAAAACCATATATGCACAACTCAATTTTAAAAATTAACTTAAATGCTGTTACTTGAATTAAAAAAAACTAATCAAACTTTAGAAACTATACATTTTATTGGCATTGGCGGCGTTGGAATGAGCGGCATTGCTGAGATATTACATAATCTTGGTTATAAGGTGCAAGGTTCTGATTTATCAGAAAATTATAATACCAAACGTTTGGAAGCATATGGCATTAAAATATTTGTTGGTCATACACCACAAAATATTACAAATGTCTCATATGTTGTTGTTTCTTCGGCAATTAATCGAAATAATCCGGAAGTAAAAGAAGCTTTGGAGCGTAAAATCCCAATCATCAGACGGGCAGAAATGCTTGCTGAACTTATGAGGTTAAAATGCTCGGTAGCGGTATCTGGTTCGCATGGTAAGACTACTACCACTTCTTTAGTTGCTTGCTTATTTGAGGCAGCTGGTTTACATCCTACAGTCATTAATGGTGGTATTATTAATAATAGGTCAACAAATGCTTATCTTGGTTCAAGTAATTATTTAATTGCTGAAGCAGATGAGTCAGATGCAACTTTTATCAGTATTCCGTCGACTATTGCAATAATAACCAATATTGATCCGGAACATTTAGATTATTACAAAGATTTTGATACATTAATTAATGCCTTTAGGAGTTTCATTACAAATTTACCTTTTTATGGTTTTGCCGTTTGCTGTATTGACCATAAAATAGTACGTGAGTTAGTAAATAATATTACCGAGCGGAAAGTTATCACTTATGGTATTGATTCCGATGATGCTCATATTACCGCATTTAATATTAGTACAGATATTACTTCATCTACCTTTGATGTAAAAATTAGTTTGCCAAATGTAAGTGGTGTTACAATTATAGAAAAAATTACTATTCCTACTCCAGGAAGGCATAATATTCTAAATAGTTTAGCAGCAATTAGCGTAGGGGTGGAGTTAGATTTCGGTATTAAGGCTATTAAAAACGGCTTTAATAGCTTTAAAGGAGTAAAAAGAAGATTTACTAAAGTAGCTGAATATAATCAAGCTTCGGTTATTGATGATTATGCCCATCACCCTGAAGAAATTAAGGCAACATTATCTACTGCTAAAAACATAGCCAATAAGCAACATGGTAAGGTTATTGCTATTTTCCAGCCGCATAGATATTCAAGAATGCAGCATTTATTTGATGATTTTATGCGTTGCTTTGATGATGCGGATTTACTTTATATTACAGATGTATATGCGGCAGGTGAAAGCCCTATAGAGGGTATTAGCGGGCAAAGTTTAATTGATAACATTATTAAGCTCAAATATCATAATCAAGCAAATTTCTTAGCAAAATTAGATGATAGCTTAGAAGTTATAATGAATAAAGCGTCTCCTGGTGATATGATCATTATGATGGGAGCAGGTAATATTTCAAACTTTGCTAATGAATTACCGCAAAAATTTGGTAATTTGTCATGAACCTCCCTATAGTAAAAGGTGAGTATAGGAAAGACTATAACTTAAAACATTTAACATGGTTTAAAGTAGGTGGTAATGCTGAAATATTTTTTAAGCCTGTAGATAGCGAAGATTTAGCAAGCTTCTTAGTGCAAAATAAACAAAAATTACCCATAACTACCTTTGGTGCAGGCTCGAATATTATCATACGAGACGGAGGTATAGAGGGTGTCACCATAAAGCTTGGTCAAAATTTTAGCAATATCGATTTTACGGATGATGGTCATTTAATAGTCGGTAGTAGTTGCCTTAATTTTAGTTTAGCTAAATTTTGTCAGGTAAATGCTATTAGCGGCTTTGAATTTTTAGTCGGCATCCCTGGCACTATTGGCGGCGGTGTTGCGATGAATGCTGGAGCTTATGGCTGTGAGTTTAAAGATATTTTAGTTAGGATTGAAGCAATCGACTTTGCAGGAAATTTTCGAACATTTACAAATGAAGAAATAGGCTTTAAGTATCGTGGTAATAATTTGCCAAAGGATTTAATTATTCTTAAAGCCGTTTTTAAAGTTAATAAAGGTAATAGTGAAGATATATTAGCACGGATGAATGAAATAAATGCTGCAAGATCATCTACTCAGCCTATTAAGGAGCGTACTGGCGGCAGTACTTTTGCAAATCCGGAAGGATTTAAATCGTGGCAACTTATTGACAAAGCAGGACTTAGAGGCTATAGAATAGGCGACGCTTCTATCTCAGAACTTCATTGTAACTTTATGATAAACAATGGAAATGCTACTGCTAAAGAATTAGAGGATCTAGGTAACTTCGTCCAACAGAAAGTATTCGAAGATAGTGGGATTAAATTGAATTGGGAAATAAAGCGAATTGGGAAAGTGTCATCCCGTGGCTTGACCACGGGATGACAGAAGTGGAATGTATACACGCATTATTGTAAGGCGTTATTAAAAAAAATAAAATATGCATAAATATCAAACACATTGGGTTGAAAGCTCAGAAATTAAAATATTAAGTGATAAAGGCAAGAAACATATAGCATTAGTAGCGGGTGGTATGTCTGCTGAACGTGAAGTATCGCTGATATCAGCAGAGGGAGTAGGCAAAGCTTTAATAGAAGCAGGATATAAAGTTACTTTTATAGATATGGGAGCTGATATCACTGTTAAGCTGCATGAAATAAAGCCTGATATTGTTTTTAATTGTCTGCATGGCACATATGGTGAAGATGGTTGCCTGCCTGGACTTCTTAATATTATGCGAATTCCTTATACTCATAGCGGGGTTTTAGCCTCAAGCCTTGCTTTTGATAAAGTACATTCTAGAAGCTGGTTTTTGACTAACAATATTAATATGGCAGAAAGTATTGTCATAAGTAAAGGTGATAATATTAAAACTGATCCTATAAAACGCCCTTACGTAATTAAGCCGTTTACGCAAGGATCAAGTATTGGTGTTGAGGTAATATTTGAGGAAGATGATTTTAACTTTGCTAATTATGATTTTCCTTATGGTGATGAGGTAATAATAGAGAAATATATAAAAGGGCGTGAATTACAAGTAGCAATATTAAACGGCAAAGCCTTGGGAGCTTTAGAAATTAAGCTATTAAAAAACCGTTTCTATGATTATGAAACTAAATATACTGAAGGATTTGCCGAGCATTTATGTCCTGCTCCTTTGCCTACCGATATATATGATAAATTGCTTAAAGAGTCGGAAAAGATTTATAACACAATGAATTGTAAGGGGGCGGCTAGAGTTGAATTTATTTTAGAAGACGGCACAAATAAATTATACGCTTTAGAAATAAATACGCATCCTGGTATGACTCCTTTATCTATAGTTCCTGAAATAGCTGCTTATCATGGTATAGATTTTGTTAATTTAATTGAAGAAATTTTAAAGACGGCAAGCTTTGAATCATGAGAAAAAAAACAAGCTCAAATAAAAAAAATACAGCTAAAAAAAACAATAACATTTCATTGCATCGAAAGTTAGGGCTAATCTATAAGAAAACAATATTAATACTTAAAATCGTTTTAATTATCTTTATATGTTTGTTTGCTTTCACAAAATATTTTGCTTCGTTAAAAAGCTATTTAAAAACAAATATATATCAAACAACTACAGAACTTGGCTTTAAACTTGAGAATGTAATAATTGAGGGGCAACAAAATGTTGATGAACCTACAATATTAAAAGTTTTAAATGCTAAAAAAGGTAGTTCTATTTTTGCTCTTAATTTAGATGAAATTAGGAATAATTTAAAGAATAATAGATGGATTAAGGAAGTATATGTTTCAAGAAGATTACCAAGTACGATATATATAAAACTGTTTGAAAGAGAACCTATTGCTATTTGGCAGATCAATAACCAACTCTTCTTAATTGATGAAGAGGGTTATGAAATCAGTAAGAACATAGAGCCATTTCCTCATTTATTACATGTTGTAGGGGAGGGGGCAAATATATATGCTAGCAAGCTAGTAAATGAACTACAAAAATATCCGGCATTAATAAATAAAACCTCATCTGCTATTAGATGTGGGGATAGAAGATGGGATTTAAATCTTAAGGGTGGAATAAATATTAAATTACCGGCAAAGAATTTTGAAGAAGCCTTAAAATATATAGACGCACTCAATAAAGCAAATAAACTATTTAATCAAAACTACAAACAGTTAGATTTGAGAGACAAGAATAAGTACTATATTGAGAAGTATTAATTAGACTCGTCATTGCGAGGAGGCGTTGTTGCGTAGATCAAAAAACGCCCTCGGTGTCATCAACTATGTTTTAAATTAAAAAGAAGAGATTTTAATTTAGCATTAGCGATGACAATAATTTTACGCATTAAAGCGGTAAGAGCGACCATTTTTTTTTTACCATTGTTAATGAGTCGCTCATAAAAGAGTCTTAAACCAGAAGTCTTGCTATTACGGGCTGACATAGCAGCAAGGAATAGTATAGGCTTGACTCCTGCTCTACCATGTCCTACCTTTCTATATCCTTGATATTTACCACTATCATTAGCTTTTGGAGCAAGCCCTGCAAGAGAAGCAATCTGCCGTCTTGTTAACTTCCCTAACTCCGGTAATAATATTAATAACTCAAAAGCAACTATATTACCAATGCCATTTATCTCTTTCAATATCTCATGCTTTGCTTTTAACAGCTGATCTGATGATATAATCACTTCTACCTGATTAGTAATCTCTGTAATTTGATTACTTAAAACATCTATCATATTTATACAGCTATTTTTAACAAACTTATCTGTATTTGCTTGTTGTAATCTATTCTTTTCGGCAACTAACATTTGCTTTAAATCATTCCGTCTTTGTACTAACCGAAATAATTGTATATTTTGTTTTGATTCAGGCTTAAATACTTCAAGCTTATCTGCTCGCTCCTTACCATATAATCCTAATGCTTTAGCATCTAACTTATCTGTTTTTGCACTATTACCATATGATCTGATAAAATTCTTTACCTTTCTTGCATCTGCTCTATGTACTACATAACCTCTTTCACATAAGCTATACAATAACTCTAGTTCATATCCGCCTGTTGTTTCAACTACAGTTAGAGAGTTTGCTAAAATATCCTTATTATCATTAATAAATTCAAATATACCGGAACTTGTATTCTCATATTCTTTTGTATCTTTTATGCCCTCTATTCCTACTACAAAATTATATTTTCCTATATCAATTCCTATATGTTTGTGATATTTTATCATATGTACCTCGAGATTTTATATTGTTTAGGATTGTAATCGGGCGTGCTTATCGCATCCCTTCCAACTATTCAAACTTCTCGAGAGTCGGGCTATAGTACCTTGATGACTCCGGTCGTATAAAACCTATGCCGTGACGGTCGCTTATGCCCGCTTAATACCCTATATCATTATATAGGGTATTAACACTCTCTTATAAATGTTTATATTACATTTATAACTTATATTATATCACTTTCTTTTCTTACAATACCGTGGCTTGGGAACTAGATCCAGAAAATAATAAAAAATACTAATTTTATTAGTATTTTTAACTGGCTCTAGTTCATAAATCACGGGATGACAGGGGAGAGAATGATCCACGCAGGCAATGCCTTGCGAGGAGATGCATAGCAGAGGGCGAAAGCAAGCTCAGGACATTTAACTAGATTGCTTCGTCGCTATGCTTCTCGCAATGACGTTTTTGGAATTACAACAAACATAAAAAATGAAAGAGAAAATATCGAATTTTGTAGCACTTGATTTTGGCAGTAGTAAAATTGCTGCGATTGCTGCCTATATTAGTAAAAAAGGTGAGATCAAGGTAGCAAGTCAAAATTTACATCACTCTAAAGGCATAAAATCAGGGGTTATAACAGATTTAAAGAATGCTGAAAGTAGTATTGTTTCAGCAATTTATGCGTTAGAAAAAGATTGTAATAAAAATATCAAAAAAGTTATATTATCGCTATCAGGAGCTGCTACTAAATCTTATTATATAAATTATACTATTAAAATTAGTACAGCAACTATAACCAAGCAAGATATAAAAAAGCTTTTACAAAAAGCATTACAGGAGTTTAAATTTAAGAATCAAGAAATTATTCATTACTTTCCTCTTGAGTTTATTCTTGATAATAATAGGGTTGAAAACCCTATAGGTATGTACGGAAGAGAGCTTGGCTGTGAATTACATATTATTGCAGCTGAGTCAAATATGCTATCAAATATTGTGCAGTGTTTTGCTAAATGCCATATTGAAGTTACAAATATTACTCTAGCCATTTATGCTTCTGCGATTAGCTGCCTTACAAATGATGAAAAAAACCTCGGTTCATTGATTATAGATATAGGTGATAAAACCACTTCTTTTGGTATTTTCTTTGCCGGTAAATTGATATATACAGGACACGTAAATATAGGTAGTTTTCATATTAGTTCTGATATTGCAAAAGTTTTCGGTACTGACCTTGCTACAGCTGAAAAATTAAAGATTTTATATGGTAACGCAATTTTATCCTCTTTTGATAAAGACAGTATTATTAATATGGAGGATTTTAATGTTGATGCTCACCATAGCCCTGCAGGAGCAGTAACGGTTTATAAACTTGCTGAAGTAATAAAGGCAAGAGCAGAAGAGATATTGTTAATGGTAAAGTCTGAATATGATAAGGCAATAAAAGGACAAATATCAGTGTACCGCACTGTTATTACTGGAGGCGGATCGCAGCTTAGAGGGCTTAAAGAGCTTTCAAGTAAGGTTTTTGAGAAGCAAACTAGAATAGGTAAGCCAGAGCTTATTGATGGCTTTACTGAAGACTATAATCCCGCTGCTTATTCGGCAGTTATAGGTATGCTAAAAATTCACGCTCTAAAACAGCAAAAAGAATTTTCCCATATGAAACTTGATGAAAATAGCAGCTGGATTAACAAAGTTTTCGATTGGCTAAGAGAGAATATTTAATATTTCTTTGCTTACTAACACTATCAACAATAACGTCCGGTACTATTGATCAAGCCACGGCATCCAAAAAAATAATAAAAAATGCTATGCGTTTTACTGGATTGCTTCGTCAATTACTTTGTAATTTCCTCGCAATGACGATCCTCGATCCATGCGGCAATCCTTAAGTATTGTTTTTTATTAGATTACTATTTAGGTCTGTGTTTAGAGCAGATTAATATATTACCTTTAACCTTGGTAATAAATACTTTATCTCCTGATTTAGCTTTCTCGTTTGGTGCAAGGTAAGCATTCATAATAACCCCAGACCATTTTACTTGTCCAAGGTTTTCTTCTGAAATTACATCGCTATAAACTTCAGCTTCTTTACCTATCATATCGGAATAGTTTTCATTAGTAGTAGTTTTGCTATATACGTATTTTTTGAGAGGATAATATAATATACAAAACCATATGAGAGATATTAAACCAAAAAGCGTTATTTGATTTGTTAAGCTGATTAAAGGGTAATTATATATTATAAGAGCATTTAATAAAGCTCCGAACCCAAAGAATAAAAAGCCGATATTAGGAATTGCAAAAAATTCTGCAATTATACAAATTACTCCGATTATTAACCAAATTTCAGTTAAGTACTCATTTATCATGAACATAAGTTTTTAAAAATAATATAACATCTGCGATATCTTGTGGTTTTGATATACCGGCAAAAGACATTTTAGTACCAGGAGCATAGCTACTTGGTTTATGTAAGAAAGCAAATAAACTATCATCATCCCAATTACCTCCAAGGGCTGATAAAGCAGGGGAATATTTATAATCCGTTATGCTTGCTTTAGGGCGACCTGCTACATCCCATAAATGAGGTCCTATCTTATTTGGACCATCTTTATCAAGAGAATGGCACATTAAACATTTTTTAGCTATTTCACGACCATTATCAGCATTCGCTGTTTTCATCAATTCCGGTATATTGATTGGGGCTTGTGCTTGTGTAGTAGGTGCTTCTGAAACTTCCTGCACTGCAATACTATAACCTCGATGTTTTGGTTCTAAAACGGGTTTATATAATATATTTGCAATAAACCCAACCATCATAGCAATTAAACTTGCAAACAATATAGCTGCAACAATTTTATTTAGTTCTTTTCCAGACATTTACTTTTGTTTTTTATTAGAATTTATACTATAATTTGGATTATAAGAGAAGTTAATTAAACAAATAAAATAAAAAAATAAATGGTTGATTTAAAAAAATCAAGATTTCGAATAATATTAGATAAAATTAATAATAATTGGAATCGTTTTACAGAAAGTAAAGTCGGTAAAATATTACTTAGTAATTCTTTAAATTATGCTATTTCGTTAACAGGGGCAGTAATTGCGGTTTCAGGACTTTTTACACCTGTGTCGCCTATAGTTATAACAGTAGCTGCTATTACTGCGGTAGGTGTAGGAATTCAGGCTATAAATGAAACTGTTAAAATACGAAATTTACGTAAACTTCATAAAGAAAATAATTTATTAGTACAAAATAGAAATGCTAAAGCCCAGCAAGATTATATATTATCGTTAGAACCTAGGTTAAAAGATAGTCTAAAAAATGAATTATTTACACCACCTAAGAAAGAAAAAGATTTTAATAGTGATAAGTATAAAGTAACCAGCAAAAATCTTAAAAGTATTGGTATAGTACTTACAAATAATGTAGTTGGTATAACTTCTGCTATATCTACTGCTATTGTTCAAGGAGCAAGCGGAAATGTACTTGGAGTTTTAAGAGCTACAGGTTATGGCATATTAACTTTTGTTTCGTTAATTACTGGAGGGCTTAGTGAAAAAGAAAAAAATAGAATAAGAACAATATTTAAGTTAAATATAAATGAAGAATGTAAAAAGCACGACACTCCAGATTATAAAAATTTAGATCAACTAGAAAAATATACTAAAGAACAAATTCTGCAAACAGCTGTATTAAAGAAGTTAATCACCGATAAGAATTATTGGAAGATGAAAGATAATGATAAGAGAGAGAAATTTCATGAAATAAGAAATACATTTATTGGTGAAATAAGAAATAATGGGTTTAATGATTTTTGTAATAAAAATAAAGTATCATTAAATATTGAAAAAGAAAGTTATGCCAAAGATATTGGAAGAGTAATGAATCCATTCTATGAGAAGCCTAATAAAGCTCAAGAATATAGTAACTTAGCAAATGTTATGAATAAAAGAAGAAGATCTGCTATATCTCGCTAGCAGTAACAAATTTATGTGAGGTATTATCACTAAATATTCGTTGTAATAACTCGTTATTAAGAGCATGACTAGTTTTATAGCCATTAATTGAGCTTACAATGTTATTACCAGAAGTATATAGATCGCCAAATAGGTCTAATAATTTATGACGCACAAATTCATCTTGATAACGTAATCCATCAGGATTTAAGACTTTATCTTGATCATCTATAGCTATTGTATTCTCAAATGAAACACCTAGAGCAAGCCCCTTACTCTGTAAATAGTCACCATCTTTTGTAAAGCCAAAAGTACGAGCATCAGCAATATTATTATTAAAAGATTCTTGCTTTGAAAAGACTAAATTTTGTCTTCCTATAGCTTTACTATTAAAATCAATAGTCAAATCTATTTTCATATGATCAGAAGGTGTACAAGTTAACTCGCAATCTTTATGAGTAGCTGTTACTTCTTTCAGAATTTTTAAATATTTTTTAGGAGCATTTTGTAGCTTTTTCCCAGCACACTCAATCATAAAGACAAAAGGTTTGCTACTGCCATCCATTATAGGAACTTCAGGACCATCTATTTTGATAACAGCATTATCAATTCCGCATCCCCATAATGCAGCCATTATATGTTCAATTGTTGAGACTTGTATTTTGTTGCTATTGCTTATAGTAGTAGAGAGTAAAGTGTCAGAAACGTTAAAATATTTTGCTTCAATATAATTATTTTCTGAAGATATGTCAGTTCTTATGAAGATAATACCAGTATTTTCTTTAGCGGGTTCAATAGTTAACTGAGTACGTTTCCCAGAATGAACACCTATTCCGTAACAGCTTACGGGCTTTGATAATGTAATTTGCTGCATTTAAAATACTAATAACATATATTTAAAATATTAATATTCAATGTTGAATGGTGCAAGTTATATTATATTACAAATTATTACATATTCAAATTATACATCTTAAGGGTACGGCAAGGAATTTGTCAGAAAAACTGATTATTTCGTCGCCGTTGTAAAGTATGATGCCACGCATAATTCGCAAGGTTAGTGCTTCGGATAAATCTTTCAGTCCTACAAAATGTTGACTTTGAATAGTTTCTGTACTTTTACACTCTAAACCACAAAATATATCACCTTTATGTAGAAGAAAATCAACTTCTTTTCCTAAATGTGTACGATAAAACGTTTGTTCTATTCCCGTAGTTAAAGTTAATAACTTCCTTAATTCTGCCCATAACCATGTTTCAAATATTGCTCCGTAATAAGGACTTTTTGGTAATAGATCAGGAGTTGTTATGCCATGTAAATATGATGCATAACCTGAATCATTCATATAAATTTTGGAAGTTTTAATTAATCTTTTACGGGTATTACTGAACCAAGGTGTTAACTGATTTACCTGAAAAGTTGTTTCTAAAATCTCTAAATATTTTGATATTGTTCTCTGGTCTAATCCTATTTCGTTACCTAAATTCTTTTGATTTAATAAATTACTGCTTTGTAACCCAATCAGACGAAAAAGCTTAGCAAAAGAAACGACATCCAAAAATTTATTTATATTTCGTACATCTCGTTCAATATAAGCTGATTGATAAGAAGAAAACCAACGTTCACGAAATCTTTCTTGCTTTTTTAGTGCGATTTCTGGAAATCCACCATAAAAAATATATTCATTGAGAAATTGAGTATTTATTTCCGGTTTATGTTTTAGCTCTTCAGTCCATTTATCCTTTAATTCATGGATAGTGCTGCCGGAAAAAATATCTGATATAAAAGAAGAAGGATTATTTTGATTTAAAATTTCTCCTAAACTTAACCCCTCAAGATGTATTACATCAATGCGTCCCGCTAGACTTTCAGATATTCCGGGGTAAGAAAAAATATTAGCTGATCCGGTTAAAAGAAAACGCCCTGGTTTCTTATCTTCATCTATTGATTTTTTTATAGCTTTTAAAAGATCGGGAGCTCTTTGAATTTCATCAATAGCAAGAGGATAACTTGCGTTTTTTATAAATCCGTGAGGGTCTGCTGTTGCTGCTTCTAATTGCGAAATATCATCTAAAGTGATATAGGATTTAAAAATTCCCTCATCACACAACTGCTTTACTAATGTAGACTTACCAACTTGCCTAGCTCCAATGATAAGAACGGCAGAAAAATCGTTTAAAGATTGTTTTACAAATGATGTTATATGTCTATTTATCATGTTGTAAATTATAACATGTCAATGCTATTATTTGCAATAATTATTTTTTATAACCCTTAACCAAGCATCCCAGTCACATTTGCCTAAATCTTCTTCAAATGATAATAAATCTTTTACAGTTTGTTTACATATTTCTTCGGATGGTATTATAAGATCTTGTTTATTAGCTGAATTTAGTGAACATTGTGTTTTGCAAGCTTGCTCTAAATGATAAGCATAAAACATAGCTTCATGTATTGTTTTCCCGCAAGTAATAGCACCATGGTTACGAAGTAACATCACATAATTTTGTTTGAGGTCATTAACTAACCTATCACTTTGCTTTTCAGAGTCTAATATCAAAGAATTATATTCATGATAAGAAATTCTGTTGTAAAAATGTAACGCCCATTGGCTGATCGGCAGTAATCCGCATTTTAAAGCAGAGACTGCAATACTTGCCGGAGTATGGTAATGGAAAATAGCTGAAATATCAGGACGTGTTTGATAAATACTTCCATGAATAAAGTAGCCAGTCTTATTATATTGATATTCCTCTCCCTCTAGAATTCTGCCATCTAAACTAACTTTTAGAAGATTATGTTCTGTTACTTCTTCAAATCTAAGCCCGAAAGGGTAAATATAATAAAAATCAGCATCTTTAGGTCTTGCAGATAGATGAGTATAAGTATGATCATCCATCGATAAATATGCCATTATTTTATAGGCAGCTGCTAAGTTGTATTTTACGTTAGTCATGAGTCAAGATAGTTTTAAATTATTAGTATTTTTTATTATTTCTTGGATCTAGTTAGCAAGCAACTAGATGACACAGAGGATATTTATAAAAAAGGTACATATATATTTTCTCTTTTTATATCTATAACTGCTCCTTTAGGAGTTTGTAAACATTCTCGTAAATATTTTTTGTTTAAATATGGTGCTAAATTATAATTCAATATATAGCATTGTAGATTATCTTTTTTATTACTAAAATTAAATACGATTTCATTTCCTTGCTCTAACGATTTTTTAATATTTATTGCTTGCTCTATGAAATTCTTTTGTTCTAAACTTAAGTGCTTGATTCTTAGGATATTTTTTATTACTGAAAATGAAAAAACAGCAAATAATAGCATAAGAACACATAATTCTTTTCTACTCTGCTTTTCATTTAAGAAAATACTACTTTTTACATATGCAGCAGCAACCATGCCCATACCTAGAACGTAACAACCAAGATATCGAAGTAACGAGGCTCCTCTAATTGCTTCTTCATAGCTAAAAGTAAAGAAATATAGATATAGTCGCCATAAAGCAAAAATTATACCGCAAATAAATGTGGCTATTAGAAAAAATTTATATTCTGCTAACAGTTTCGGTTTATATTTACGAATTCCATACCAAGCAATAAAACAAATAGTATATACAACTAAACTTCCTTCTTTTACTAAAAATTTTAAAAGAAATTTACCATAATTGAGCAATAATAATTTATGCTGTTCAAAATTTTCTACAATATATATTAAATTACTAAAACTATGCTCTTTTCTATCTAAGAAATCGTGAGTATTCCTAAAATAATCCATTAAGATAAAATTGCATAATATTGGTAGAGTTAATAAAATTACATAGGTAATATAATCATGTGATGTTTTAGGTTTTTTATCAAAAAATGTATAATGTAATATAAGAATTATCGAAGCAAAACTTGCTAGCCACGCTCCAATTTCTCTAAATAAAGGAAGTAATATAGCAATAGGTATAATCAGCTTTAAAGCTTTTTTCTTATCTTCTTCAAGTATATAAATCCCAAGAGTAGCCCCAAACATTAGCCCTATAGTACTATCATTATATATAGAGCGAAGTCCTGTCGTATATAATACTACTGCACAAAGTATGGCAGAAAATAGTAAACCGGTTTGCCAAATTTTCTTATTGGAGGCTAAAGGAGCTAAGAACATTAAATGTAGTAAGAAATGAGCAAATAGCACATTTCCGTCCGAGTAACCTGAAAGCATTAACATAAAGTAATGATAAACAGCGGCACCTCTTGGATAATGTGCATGCGTAGAAATAATAGAGGTAAACGAGGTTTGGTTTTCAAAAACTCCTGAATATAATAGTTCTTTAGTAAATATTCCCCAATGAGAGAAATCATCATAAGCATGCAGTGATGCTTCTCTGGTATAGAGAAAAAAAGCAAAGATTACTAAAGTAAAAAAGAGAGATTCATAAGAAAATCTATGCCGATTTTTCAAATAAAACGAGTATACTAATAATATACCGATGAAGTAAAGCAAATAGGTAGCAGCCATTAACAGATTTAGTATAGCACAGCAATATAGAATCGTAACTAATATGCTAATTGTTATAGGTATCGCATGGTTTAATTTTACTTTGAAATATTTTGAGAAAAAGCATGAAAAGCCAAGAAAACTTAATATTGGTATAATAATCATTTTATTTCTAGCATTAATTGTAATTTAGATGTCATATAATAAAGATCAAAAGTTTAAATGTAAACTTTTCTATTGTTTTTAGCGTGCAATTGACTATATTTAATAGACATTAGTAATTTATTTTAATAAAGAATAATTATTTATATGGCAACAACAGATACCTCCAAGCGTAGTGATAAATTACGGAAAAGCTTAGAAAAAACTTTGTCCTCTTCTAACGCTGGTAAATTAATTAATAGTGCAATTAAAGATTTGTCCTCTTCAAATGGGTTAAGTTTTAAAACAATCTTACTTGGAGCAAAATTTGCTTTAACTAATCCTGTAAATACTTATAACCTTGTTAAACTTGCAAGATCTTCTGATACGTATCTTGATCCAGAATTTCAAAAATCACTTCTCGAGGAAAAGCCAATATGGGAGTTTTTAAAAAAGAATGCCAGTAATTTACCTAAAATAGGGCAAATACTTGCTAAAGCTGGATTTAAAGAATTTCAAGAAGGTAATTTTTTAGATCAGAAAGGCTTGGATATATTAAAAGAAAGTTTTAAAAATGACAAGGTGCTTGATCAGCTTAAAGAAGTTGCAATTGAAGTAAAGAAAGAAGAACCTGATTGGACCAAAGTAGCTTCTAACACCTTAGATATGCTTACTAAAGATAAAAACTTCGAAAAGTTTTTTAATGAAAAAGGAAAAGATATTGCAAGCTATATAAAAATCGGGGCAACTGAAATATTACCAAGCGATTATGTCAAAAGTTTTGATGATATATTACAAAAACCGGAAAGTAAGCAAAGCTATGCAGAAGTGCAAAAAATCTTTGATAAAAATCCTGCTTTAAAGCAAGAAGTTGCTGAAAATATACATAGCTTCACTTCTTTAAAGGAATTTAATAAGCTAAGCCCTGAAAAACAGACAGTACTAAATAGCTTTGTAGCAGATGCTAGACAGCAAGCTAAACCTGAATTAAAAGAGTATTTTGAGAGTTATAGAATTGACCCCGAAGTTTTAAGTACTCTACCTAGCTTGCTAAACCAAATCCCCAAAATGAAAGAAGTGTTTGATACTCTTAATGATCCAAAGCAAGGAGTAATGATAGCTATTGAAAAAACTTTAGAAATGACTAAAGACAATAAAGAATTAAGAGATTTTTTTGCCAATAATAAAGAATTTTTACCAAATGCAGCTTTAGGCATTATTGAAAATAATCCTGATTTGCAAAAAATGACCAAAGACTATAATTTTGATAAGCAAATGCTTAATATAGTCGGCGAAATGATGTCAAAGCCTGAAATGGCACATGATATTATGTTAGATGTAAATAAAGGCGATTATATGAGCGTGACAAATAGTTTAATCTCAGCTCTTAATGATCCATCGTTTAAGTTAAAAGATACGTTAGTGCAACAAAGTAAAGATGGCTTATTTGATAACTTATTTAAAGGTATAGTTGATGTAGATGCAAAAGGTAGCGGTGATATTAAAAAACAGCTTGAAAATTATGGTCTACAAACAGAAGATGTTATAAAGCTTAGCAAAGTGATGCCTTTATTGCTTGATAAGCCTGAGTCATTACAAAAAGTTTTTGGTAGTTTTATTAAAGGTGACTATACGGGAATTGCAAAAGAGCTATTTACTTTAACGAAAGACAATCCTGAAATTCAGCAATATTTAAATGATAATAAAGGAATATTCGCAAAAGTAGGAGTTAAGGTAGGGTTAGACTATGTAACTCAAGCAGTAACAAATATGTTTAGTGGTGTAACACAACCGGTAGAAGATAAAATTACAGACAAAAATATTCTTATTGATCAAGCAGTTGATAAAATATTTTTACAAGCCAAATCAGAAAGTAAGCAAAACTTGCCTAATAAAAAAGAATTTGCTAACGAAGTAAAAACATTATGTAAAGAAAATCCAGAACTTGAAAATTATATTGTAGAAAAATTAAGTTCAAAACCTATTAGTAGTGTAGGCGATGTTTCTACTCCTAAAACAAATCAATACAAACATGCTTCAGATTATACAAATTCTCCTTTGCAAGTTCTAAATTCTTTATATGAAAATTTAGTAAATAAACAAGATATAAAGGCAGGACTATTAGCAAATATGCTAAGTGAACAAGTTTCACAAAAGCTATTTGATAAAGGAGATAATAGGGGAGAAGATTTTCATATGATTAATCAGACCTTAAAACAAGTAATTTCTGAGCATATTAAAGAAAATCCAAACATTGTAGATCATTTTTCAAAACCTAAAAATCAAGAAAAGCTAATAAACAATATTGCAAATACTTTAAACGCTAAATCTAAATATACGTGGGCTGGTCTTGCTACTGGTGGGATTTATCTCCCAAAAGAGATTTTCAATAACGAATTAAAAGATAATTTAAAAGCTGAATTTAAAAATAATTTTCATTCAAATACTTTAGCTGAAGCAAAGAATATGACTTCAAATTTAAGTGAACAAATAGTTATAAACACTAGTCATAAATTAAGTCCTCCCTCCAATACTCCTATTCTACATAATAAAAATACGCAAGAAAAACAAAGATAATAATATCTATATAATACTTGACTAATATACTAGGATATTTTATTGTAATGCCAATATTTATTGGTAAATAATCCTATGATGCTAACGACAAAAGGTAGGTATGCCGTAATGGCGATATTAGAGATGGCTTCAAATGTAGGCGATGAGCCTATAACTTTGAATGAAATTTCTTTAAAACAAAATATATCACTTAATTATTTAGAGCAAATATTTTCTAAACTTAAAAAAGCCAATTTAGTTAAGGCTATTAGAGGACCAAACGGAGGATATATTTTAATAGGAAAATTAGAAGAAATAAAAATTTCTAATATTATGGATGCCGTAAATGAGAATTTCATAATGACCGGCTGTTATAAAAAGTCGATAAAAAATTGTGCATCGAATACAATTAAATGTAATTCGCATAAATTATGGAAAGGGCTTGGTAAGCATATCAGAGATTATTTTGAAAATATTTCAGTTAAAGATGCTTTAAACCTGAATTTAAATATATGATATATTTAGATCATAACTCTACTACTCCTATTGTACCAAAGGTTAAGGAATATGTAATAAGCTTGATGGATAAGGAGTTTAACGCTTCATCAATACACAGATCAGGAGTATTTGCTAGAAATATTGTAGAAGAGGCACGTTTTCAATTAGCTACAGCACTCGGTATCTCGCTATTTTCTAGGGAATATGATATTACTTTTACTTCTTCAGGAACTGAAAGTAATAATTTAATAATGAAAAATTTTTATGATGGTGATATTTTCATTTCTGCTATTGAACATTTATCGATCTATAACCATATAAAGCATGCTCCGAATATTAAAATTATTAGAGTTGATAAGCAAGGGGTAGTTGATCTTGAACATTTGGAGAAGCTATTAGCCCAAAGTACAGTTTCTAAAAAACTAGTATCTGTAATGATGGCTAATAATGAAAGCGGAGTGCTACAAGATTTAGCTAAAATAAGTGAGATAGCTAAAAAATATGATGCAAGATTTCATAGCGATTTAGTACAAAGTTTTGGTAAAATACCAACAAATATCAAAGAGTTAGGGTTAGATTTTGCTACAATTTCAGGGCATAAAATAGGAGGTGGGCAGGGAGGAGCTGCTTTGATCTCTACTTCTCGCTTTCCGCTTACTCCAATAATTATAGGAGGTGGACAGGAAAAGTCAGTACGTTCAGGCACTGAAAATGTTTTAGCAATTGCAGGATTCGGCTTAGCAGCTGAATTAATGAAAGAAAATATCGTAGAGAATCATGTAAAACTCCAAAGCTTACAAGAAGCTTTGGAGAAAAAATTAAAGAAATACCAAAGCATAAATATTATTAGTGAGGGTGTAAAGAGATTACCTAATACTACCTTGTTTACTGTATCCGGTACAGACGCTCAGACAAAACTGATCGGTTTTGATTTGCGTTATATTTGTGTTAGTTCTGGCTCTGCTTGCTCATCAGGTAAAATATCTAAATCGCATGTGCTAACTAATATGGGGCTAGATGAAGAAGAAGTAAAATCATCTATTAGGGTATCGTTTGGGCATAATAACACAATTGATGATATAAAGGCATTTATGAGGGCTTTTAAAGAAGTGTATAATGTCATTCCCGCATAGGCGGGAAGGTATTGTTGCGTGGATCGAAAAACGCCCTCGGTGTCATACCGTGGCTTGGGAACTAGATCCAGAAAATAATAAAAATACTAATTTTATTAGTATTTTTAACTGGATCCCGTGAATAAATCACGGGATGACAGGTGGGAGAATGATCCACGCAACAATGCCGCCACGGTATGACACAAAAATAAAAAAAATTTTTAATACTCACAATTATATGAACACACAATTAAACAATTTAATCCTCCCAATATATATGGATTATCAGGCAACGACGCCGTTAGATCCACGTGTGATGGAAGCGATGCTGCCATATTTTACTACCAAGTTTGGCAATCCTCATTCACATAGTCATTCTTTTGGTTGGGAAGCTGAAAACGCTGTAGAAGAGGCAAGAGGTGATATTGCAAAACTAATAGGGGCTGAAGCTAAGGAAATAATCTTTACCTCCGGTGCAACTGAGTCTAATAACCTTGCTATAAAAGGCATAGCAAAATTTTATGGCAATAAAAAGAACCATATTATTACAGTAGTTAGTGAACATAAATGTGTCCTTGATGCTTGCAGGCATTTAGAGCAGGAAGGGGTAAAAGTCACCTACTTACCAATCAAACCTAACGGAATAATCGATTTAGAGGTTTTAAAAAATGCTATAACCGATCAGACTATGCTTGTATCAGTTATGGCGGTGAATAACGAAATAGGTGTGATTCAGCCCTTAAAGGAAATTGGAAAAATTTGTCGTGAGAAAGGTGTTTTCTTTCATTCTGATAGTGCTCAAGGGTTTGGTAAAGTTCCAATTGATGTTAATGAGTGCAATATTGACCTTGCAAGTATCTCAGGGCATAAAATTTATGGTCCAAAAGGTATAGGTGCTTTGTATGTTAGAAAAAAACCTCGTGTGCGTATCACTCCGCTAATAAATGGTGGTGGTCAAGAGCGTGGTATGCGTTCTGGTACGCTGCCAACACCCTTAATAGTAGGGCTTGGCACGGCTGCTAATATCGCTTATAATGAGATGGAAAAAGATACCAAGCATGTAAATCACTTATTTGATAAGTTTTTAGATGCTATAAACAGTCAAATTTCGGAAGTTTACCTAAATGGTGATAAAGATCAAAGGTATAAAGGCAATTTAAATTTAAGCTTTGCAGGTGTTGAAGGAGAATCAATTATCCTTGCCATTAAAGATTTAGCGGTTTCTTCTGGTTCGGCTTGTACTTCAGCCTCGCTTGAACCATCATATGTATTGCGTTCTATGGGAGTTGATGAGGAACTTGCTCATACTTCGATTAGATTTGGCATAGGTAGGTTTACTACTGAGCAGGAAATAGATTATGCAGTAAAGTTAATATGCTCAAAAATCAATAAGCTACGGGATTTAAGCCCGCTTTGGGAAATGATGCAAGAGGGGATTGATCTAAAGAAAATTAAATGGGCTACGCACTAATGCTCTTTTGCTTTTAAGAATTGCTCTTTCATTTTATCAGGGATTCGTGTGCTCACGTACTACTTGTACGCTCCGCTCACTCACCCATCAAAATAAAATTCAATTCTCAAAATCATGCGAGCATCTACACAAAAATAGAATCATGAATTAAGGAATAACAATGGCTTATAGCAAAAAAGTAATAGATCATTATGAGAATCCCCGTAATGTGGGGTCGCTTGATAAAGAGAAGAAAAACGTTGGTACGGGACTCGTTGGTGCACCTGCTTGCGGTGACGTTATGAAGCTACAAATCGAAGTTGATGATAATGGGATTATTACGGACGCAAAATTTAAAACATTCGGTTGTGGTTCGGCTATTGCCTCAAGTTCTTTAGTAACAGAATGGGTAAAAGGTAGATCAATAGACGATGCTGAAGAGATTAAAAACACTGAAATAGCAAAAGAATTATCATTGCCGCCGGTAAAACTTCATTGTTCACTCCTTGCTGAAGATGCTATAAAAGCAGCTATAGCTGATTACAAGCTTAAAAAAGAAAATAAAAAAGACTCTTAACATATGAAGAAAAGCGTTATTTCATTAACTGACTCGGCTGCAAAACAAGTGCAGTTGCTGATAGAAAAACGTAATAAACCTACATATGGAATTAGGGTGGGGGTTAAGTCAGGCGGTTGTGCCGGTCAAACTTATTATGTTGAATATGCCGATAATAAAAACCAATTTGATGAAGTAGTCGAAGAAAAAGGCGTACGAATTCTAATCGATCCAAAAGCATTAATGTATATATTAGGCTCTGAAATGGATTATGTAGAAACGAAATTCAAATCCCAATTCACTTTCACCAATCCTAACGAAAAAGCTAATTGCGGCTGTGGTAAGTCTTTTAGCGTATAATCCCACTTGATTAATTACCCACTATGTATTATCATATAAGTTATAATATAAAATATTAATCTATATGACACAAGCATGTGTATTAAAACCTGATGCGAAAGGAAGAATAACACTTGGTAAACTAGCTAAAGGAGTGAGTAGTTTCCATGTTATGATTAATAGTAAAAAAGGACAAATTATTTTAGAGCCTTATACAGAAATTCCTTTAAAAGAAAGTTGGCTATTTAATAATAAAAAAGCTTTAGAGCAACTAAATAATGGTATTAAAGAGTCAGCTAAGGGGCAAGTAAAATACATAGAAGACTTCTATACTCGATGAACTTGAAAAATTGGCTACGTCGCCTTTGTAAGTCCTCAGATGCTCACGTATTAAGTATACGCTCCGCTCTTCGGCTTACAGTCTCCTTGCTCTTTTCCAAGTTGATCTTCGTCTATGTTTCTTTCAAATCCACGTCATCCTAGTTTAAATACTCATAAATATAAGTCTATTAAAGGAAATAACGGAGAAGAAATATTTGAAGCTTATGCTGAAAATAATACTCCAGCGGCTTATAGGATTTTTTGGCACTATGGACCTAAAAAAGATAATATTACCATTTTAACAATTACAGCACATCCATAACTATAGTAATTCCCTAAAAAAAACAATTGCGTTGCAGCAAATCCTTTAGCGTCTAGCATCTCAAGCTATATTATTTTTAGTTTCAAAAATTTCTTTATTTTCTATTAAAAAATTAGTAAGCTTCTAAAATTGTTCAAAATATAACCCTTTTGATACTATGTTTTACGGCTTTTAATAAATTAATTTAGGAGTAACTAATGAAAACAAAAATTGAAAAATTACAAAAATTACCAGTACCAAAACATATCGGTATCATGGAGGAAAATTATTTATCACTAGAATTTATAATTTTACAGACATTCAACCCACAAAAATTCTTTGTTGAAAATTTGGATAGCAATTTTGCCATAGAAAAATCTAATAATGCGTTCAACGAGATTGCTTTATTAAATGAAGAAATGCCTGCGATGGGTGAAGTTCCTAAATTACTTACTGTGGAGCAAATCTAAAAATAATATATATAATACTATCGGCTTTTAGCCGATAGTAACCTAGCTATTTTTACGTAGCAAATCATTTTAGCGTGTAATAGTTTTACGTAAAACCAACACTGCAATAGTTAGTATTATAAGTAGGAAAGTAAAGAAGCTAAATGTTACCCATAACGACTTAAAGTTTTGCCACAGTAACATACTGAAGAAAGGTGTGCTTGAGGATAATATAATACCGCCAAGTGAGTGGGATAAGCTATAAAGCCTCATTCTAATAGCTGTTTTAAATAAAGATTGGACGATAATTTGCAGCGGAACAGCATAAAATGCGGCAAGCCCAATTAGTATAATAGGACATATAACAGTAAATATTTGCTGATATAGTAAAGTTTGCATAGTAAAAGCTGTTACAAGACTAAGTAGCAGGGCAAATATAATTTGTTTTAAGGGATTTATTTTATCAGCAAGCATTCCTGCGAAAATAGCCGCTATCCCGTAAGTAATAATTAGGCTTATGTTCATAAACTCAGTTTCTATAGGGTTTATAAAAGCTATTTTTGCTAAAAATACTCCTAAGAAATATACTAAAAAATGGTATATACCGCCGATTGTACCGTTTATTAATAGTGCCAAAATAAAAGACTTTTTAGAGTTTTTTAGAGATTGAAAGATAGGAATATTATCAGATTGTTTATTTTTGTTATATAAAAACTCTCTACTTTCCTCAAAATAGCTTCTCATCAAAATCGCAAATAATCCAAATGTAGCACCGATCAGAAAATTAATTCGCCATAAATAATAAATATTAAGGTTAGTCGCACAATAATAAGCCATAGCAGCAAGTAATGCTCCTATTTGAGTGCAGCTTGCAACTACTCCTAGCCCTAAATTTTTTCGATTATTTTTTGTTTTTTCTGCCACATAAACCTTTATGCCGTCAACTTCACCAGCTAAACTTGCAAGAAAAATCATCCGGCAAAATGTAAGCATAATTGTAGCAAGAATACCTATTTTATCAAAGGAAGGGGTAACAGCGATTAGCAAGGTAGAGATACTGCTAATAAACATCGATATTTTGATGGATTTAGTGCGTCCATATCTATCCCCTATATAGCCGAAAATTATAGAGCCTAAAGGACGGATCACAACAGCCGCACTAAGTAATGCAAAAAAGCCAAGTAGCTGTGTTTCATGCGTACTTCTCGGTAAAAAATTTTGTGCTAAAATGTGAGCTGATAAGCCGAATAACGCATAATCGTAGTAACGAATTATAGATACAAAAAACGCAATCAAAAAAGCTGAACTAGGCATAGTAGTGTTTTTATGGTTTTGTTTGTGTGGGTCAATAACGTCATTGTGAGGAGCGTAGCTTTGATGCAATCTCAGGATATTTTCATAAGATTGTTGCGTCGATTCTACGAATATCCTCGCAATGACGACTATTGACCCGTGCAATAACCTTTTTCCTATAGACAGTGCATAGTATCATATGATACTATCATATCATGAATAACAAACCACCTTTTCAAATAACTAATAAAATCTTGGAATTATTACAAGATATTTCTTATGAGCTAGGTATTTTAGTAGGCAGTAAGCTTTACCATGCACCTATAAAGCTTAGAAAAAATAATCAAATCAAAACCCTTCAATCATCTTTAGCAATTGAGGGTAATACCTTAAGTATAGAGCAAGTCACTGATTTAATAAATGGTAAAAGAGTACTTGCACCTGAAAAAGATATTTTAGAAGTAAAGAATGCTATAGAGTTATATGATAATCTTGCAATATTTAATCCTTTTGAAATTGACTCATTGTTAAAGGCTCATAAAATATTAATGCAAGGATTAATAACAGATAATGGATATTGGCGTAAAGGGAATGCCGGAATATTTAAAGGTACTGAATTAGTGCATTTTGCTCCACCTCCTAGTCGTATACCTATATTAATGCAGGATTTATTTGAGTTCACAACGCAAGATAGTAATACTTCTTTAATAATCAAAGCTTGTATATTTCATTATGAGTTTGAATTTATTCATCCTTTTTCTGATGGTAACGGGCGGATAGGAAGATTATGGCAACAACTATTATTAATGCAAAATAATAGAATTTTTGAATATATTTCAGTTGAAAGTTTAATAAGAAATAATCAAAGTAAGTATTATAGTGTTTTAAGTAAGTGTGATAAGCTTGGAGAGTCTACCTTATTTATTGAGTTCATGCTTGATCAAATCCTTGCAGCATTAAAATTATATAGTAATAATATAATATATGAGGCTAATTCACCACTATCAAGAATCGAGTTTACTAAGACTGCTCTAACAAATAAATGGTTTACTAGAAAAGATTATATTGCAGTGCATAAAAATATTTCCACAGCCACAGCAAGTAGAGATTTAGCATATGGTTTAGAGCAGGGAATTTTGATGAGTAAGGGAGAAAAGAATCAAACTTACTATAAATTTAAGGAAGTATTGTGATGTGGTTTGGTTTTTATCGTCATTGCGAGGAGATGCAACGCATCGACGCAGCAATCTCATAAAACAGTACGATATTCCTAAGATTGCCACGCTCCTTGCAGTCGCTCGCAATGACGTTTTCAAGCTACACAATAAAATTCAAACAGGGATTAATATGAAAAAATTTATGAAATACTTATTTTTTGCTTTCCTATATATAGCAGTAACGATAATAGTTGCCTATATGGTTTTGGCTCAGACGATTCCAGATGATGGGCAGTGTCATATGGTAGATAGACCGCTTGTTATTCATTATATTTTAGCTGCTGTTATTACTGCTTTACCAACGTTAGTTTTAATATATAGTAAGAAAAAAAAGAAAAAATAATATGATTGGTAAATTAAGCGGTAGAGTCGACTCAAGCTATGATGATTACGTTATAATCGATGTAAGCGGAGTAGGGTATAGGGTTTTTGCTTCCGCTAAAACTTTAAGCAAACTTTCAGAGGGGGAATCCTATAAACTATTTATTGAAACCCATGTTAGAGAAGATCATATTAATTTATACGGCTTTTTGAGTTTAGAAGAAAAGAGCTTTTTTAACTTGCTGCAATCTGTAAACGGTATAGGAACAAGGATGGCTTTGTCTATTTTGTCAACCCTTACGCCTACTGATATACAAATTGCCATAAATAATGAAGATAAGAATATTTTTAAAGCGATCTCAGGAGTAGGAGCTAAACTAGCCGAGCGTATAGTACGAGAATTAAGCGATAAAGTGGCAAAAATATCAAGCTCCTCTGCTGCTATTAAAGACAGTTTAAACATTAAAGGCATCACACCAGTAGCGAGCAGCGAAGTAATAAAAGCCTTAATAAATATGGGCTTTTCAAGGTTTGAAGCACAAAACGCTGTACAAGAAATTATCACCAAAAATCCAGAAATCTCCATCGATGAACTAATCAGAACCGCACTAAAGAATCGTAATTCTAACTTTTAGTTGATAAAGCATAATTAACTTAGTATTTATTATAAAAAATATTATTAAAGTTAATTTAATTTATGTTAAGTTTAAAAGAATTTTTACAAAATATAAAAGCTGATAAAGCACTAAAATATTTGGAAAAAAATCCTGATACTTTGAATATAAAGGATACTGATCTTCTAACAAATCAGATAACACATTTAATTAATATACTGAAAAGTGATAGAGTTATAAAGAAGCTAGTATATAATTTAAGTTTTATGAATGAGCAAAATATTGTACCACTTGCCGGCTTCCTTAAAGATCAAGCATGCCCTGTTGTCAGTGTCGGTTTTGTTAACCATAATTTATTACGATTTGGTCAAAAAGAGCTAAATATAATTTCAAAAGAAGTGTCAGAAATTTTTAAAATAAACATTTTTTTTAAAGAAATTATATTATGTGATATTCATTTAGGTGATGATAAATTATCTACATTAATTGATGGTTTTAATAAAAACTTGAGCTTAGAAAGTTTAAAAATTATTTGTGTAAATATAAAACTAGCAACAAAAGAGATTATTGATAAATTTAATAATTATATCAGTAACTCTAATCTTAAAGAATTAAATATTTCAAGAAATCCTATAGCATCAGAAAATATAGTAAAAATACTTAAGGTTATAAAAGAAAAAAGCACTATTAAGTATTTTAGATATAGGTGGTATGTTTTTAAATAATAGTAGTATAGATGCTATTTGTTCTTCATTTGGTACTAGGATTAGTGAATTTATTTTTTCTTTAAATCCGATTACTGATGCATCAAAAGAAAAATTATTAGTTTCTGTAAAAAATAATAAAACTCTTATTAATTGTAAAATTTGGGGATATAGAGAAGGTTCTTTGTCTGTAGATGAAAAGGATATATTGCAGGAAAAAATTAACCAGATTACTAATAAAAATAAAAAAATATTAGAAGAAGTCATACAGTTTCTAAAAGATTTTTATGAAACACCAGAGATTTTGCATAAGAGTACGATTCATAATCACTTAAAGTTATAT
Source organism: Rickettsia bellii RML369-C (assembly GCF_000012385.1). Classification (NCBI taxonomy): domain Bacteria; kingdom Pseudomonadati; phylum Pseudomonadota; class Alphaproteobacteria; order Rickettsiales; family Rickettsiaceae; genus Rickettsia; species Rickettsia bellii. Next base: position 1,034,526 of record NC_007940.1, on the reverse strand, counting down.
AAAAAATTAAATTTAGACTATTTAAAAGTTAAGTTAGAAGAATTAAATACAGTAAATATTGAACCTATAATTCAAAACGCAGAAAAATATACTAACGAGTATTTTTTTGACATGGTTGGAGTTGCCAAGCAAACGGATTTTGGTAATTTACCTAAAGAGCCTATAGGTCATATAGCATCATACTTAGAATTCTCTGATATTTTATAAATTAAGATATAGCAAAAAATTGTTTTTCCGCTATTATTTAGTTATTATGTATAATTTAATTATGTGATGACAAGCATATTATCCCCTGAAAAAAGTCAAAATGATCAAGAATTGCCGCTAAGACCGTCATATTTGCAAGAATTTGTTGGACAGCAACAGATTAAGGAAAACCTTTCTGTATTTATTAGGGCAGCTAAATCTCGTGGCGAACATCTTGATCATACTTTATTTTATGGTCCACCTGGGCTTGGTAAGACTACACTTGCCAAGATTATTTCTAATGAGATAGGTGGTAATTTCAAATCTACCTCCGGTCCTGCCATACTTAAAGCAGCAGATTTAGCCGCTATTCTCACCAATCTTGAAAAAAATGATGTATTATTTATTGATGAGATTCATCGTTTAAATACTTCGGTTGAAGAGGTTTTATATCCGGCTATGGAAGATTTTGAGCTTGATATAATTATCGGTGAAGGTCCTGCTGCAAGATCGGTAAAAATAAACTTGCCGCAATTTACGCTTATAGGTGCTACTACCCGTCTTGGGTTACTTAGTAATCCGTTACGTGATAGGTTTGGTATTCCTATGCGTTTGAATTTCTATAATACCGAAGAGCTGAAAAAGGTTTTAAACAGAGCAAGTAAATTGCTTGATATTGATTTGACTGATTCAGGTTCAGAAGAAATAGCAAGAAGAAGTAGAGGAACGCCAAGAATTGCCTTAAGATTGCTACGCCGTATAAGAGATTTTGCAGCGGTTAATAATCAATTAGAAATAGATAAAGAAATAGCTAATTTTGGTTTAAACCGCTTGGAGGTTGATATTATTGGGCTTGATAGCAACGATTATCGTTATCTCAAATTTATAGCAGATAATTATAATGGTGGACCTGTCGGGATTGAGACAATTGCCGCCGCTCTTTCCGAGCAGCGTGATGCACTTGAGGAAACCATAGAGCCTTATCTAATACAGATAGGTTTACTACAAAGAACACCACGGGGCAGGGTGATAACAGCTACCGCTTTTGAGCATTTAAAAATTCCACTGCCAACTAGTCCTACTCACCAATTTAATATTTTTAACGACAATGAATAATAATTTAGATAATGACTACCAAGCTTTTTATATAATTAAAAGGTTGATAAAAAATCATATTAAACCTTATGCAACTAAGATATATGTAGCAATATTTTGTATGGCTGTCGCAGCAATTTGTACGGCAATTATAGTACATGCGGTTAGACCTATTATTGATAAGATTTTTTTAACGCATGATAGAAGAATGCTTGTTATAATGCCGATAGTGCTTATCGTAACTTTCTTTGTCAAAGGAATTTCGGAATATTATCAGAATTATCTAATAAAATTTGTCGGGCAGAGAGTATTAAACGATTTGCAGATAAAAATGTATGAGCATTTGTTATTTGCCGATATTTCTTTTATTCAAAAGCAATCTTCAGGACGTCTTATATCCCGCTTTACTAACGACATTTCTTTAATGCGTGGTGCTGTTTCTAATTTACTCGTCGGATGTGCTAAACATTTTCTAACTGTAGTATGTTTAATAATAACGATGTTTAATTTAGAACCGCTATTATCTTGTGTGGTTTTCCTTGTTTTTCCGCTTGCTGTTTATCCGGTACAAAAGATGGGTAGAAGGATAAGAAGAATATTTGCACGATCACAAGAAGAGCTCGGGCATTATACCTCTAAGCTTGATGAAGCCTTTCAATCAATTAAAATTATTAAATCTTTTGTCGGTGAAAAAATAGAAAGTAAAAGAGCAGTATTAATTATTAATAATATTTTAGAATATTACAAAAAAACATCTAAATTAGATGCGTTAGTTTCACCGATTATGGAGGGGTTAAGCGGTATTGCAGTTGGTGGTATGGTATGGTATGGGGGTACCTTAGTACTTGATGGAAAAACTACCCCAGGTGCATTATTTGCTTTTTTAGCTTCTTTTGCTGCAGCTTATAGACCATTTAAAAGTTTAGTATCGTTGAATATTAATCTACAAGAGGGGATTGCAGCAGCTAAAAGGGTATTTAGTATTTTGGATACCGAACCTTTAATTAAAGATCATAGTAATTCTAAGGAAATCGATTTATCTGATGCACAAATTACTTTTGAGAAATTAGCTTTAAGTTTTGAAAGTAAGTTAGCTATAAAACATATAGATTTAAAGTTAAAACCTAATAAGATGATTGCCTTTGTCGGGCGTTCTGGTAGTGGTAAAACTTCACTCAGCAATTTGTTAGCACGTTTTTATGATCCCACAGAAGGAAGAATTTTAATTAATACTTATGATATTAAAGATATTAAGCTTACTTCTCTACGCAGCCAAATTGCTTTAGTTACACAAGATACACATTTATTTGATACTAGCGTTGCCGAGAATATAGCATATAGTCAACCTAATGCTACACAGGAAGAAATAATTAAGGCAGCACAATATGCTGATGCACATGAGTTTATCATGCAGTTGCCAAATGGTTATGATACACAAATAGGTGTGCAAGGGACAACTCTTTCAGGGGGTCAGCGTCAACGTTTATCGATTGCCAGAGCTTTCTTAAAAGATGCACCTATTCTAATTTGGGATGAAGCAACAAGCAGCTTAGATCAATCTTCTGAGCAGAAAATTCTAGAATCTCTAAAGAAGTTACGCAAAGGAAAAACTACTTTAATTATTACCCATCGCTTAAGTAGTATTACTGACCTTGATAATATAATTGTGATGAAAAATGGTGCGGTTTGTGAACAAGGAAATCACAAGCAGCTGCTTGATAATAAGGGTGAATATTATGCTTTGTATAATAAAGAGCTGAGGGAAACGCTTGACTAAAAGAATAAGTAGTTTATAAATATTAATTTTTATTAACTATTTTAATGTCAACTTGTGTCTTATCAAGTTGTGATGACATACAATCAGAAAAATTAACATGCTTATCACTAGAATATTTAAAGACTATCGCTTATTCGAAATATTAATCTTAGGAATAGTTAGTGGGATGCCATTAGCTATAATTTTTACTACTATTTCGGTTTGGTTAAAAGAGTCAGGTGTAGATATCGCAGTTATCACTACTTTTGGAATAGCGAAATTATCTTATTCCTTAAAAGTATTTTGGTCTCCTCTAATTGATAATTTTAAAGTGCCTTTTTTAAGCAGATGGGGACATAGAAAAGGCTGGCTTATATTATGCAGCAGTTTGATGGCTTTAGTATTGATAGCTATGGGAAGAGAAAATCCTGCTGCTTCTTTAACTGCTTTATATTTTCTAACCATAGCTTTGGGGTTTTTATCAAGCACATTTGACATTGCTGTTGATGCTCTTCGTATCGATAAGTTTGAAGAAGAAACCCAAGGCATAGCTAGTGCAACAGCGGTATTTGGTTATAGAATCGGTATGCTGATTACAGGTGGCTGGGCTTTATATTTTGCTGAAATAACTAACGATAACTGGCAATTAACTTTCTTTGTTATAGGTATAATATTTGCCGTCTCTACTATTTTTATAATAACAGTAAAGGAAAAAGAATTAGTAAGAGAGAAGATAAAATTTACTTCTATCGCTTCTTGGATTCATACAGTAATTAGTCCTTTTAAAGATTTTTTTAAAAGAGAATTTGCTATAACTATTTTGTTTGCTGTAATATTTTTTAAACTTGGTGATTCGATGCTTTTATCTATTGCATCGCCTTTTTATATAGAACTTGGTTATACTAAATCAGAAATAGCAGTAATTGTTAAGCTATATGGTCTGATTGCAACCTTAGTTGGTGGCTTTGTCGGTGGTATAGTGATGTATAGGTTTAATAATTTTAAAGGCTTAATTATTACCGGCATTCTCCAAAGCATAACACATTTTGCGTTTATTTGGCTCAATGGTCAACCTCCTTCTTTTGGAGCTTTATTAATTACTATTACTATAGAAAATTTTGCTGCCGCTATGGGTACTACTGCTTTAGTTGGATATATAAGCTATTTATGTAATAAAAAATACTCAGCAACGCAATATGCACTTTTTACCGCTGCGAGCAGTTTATGTAACAATACTGTCACTATTTATGCTGGTAAACTTGTAAATATGCTAGGCTGGAATGGCTTTTTCATCTTTACTATCATTTTAGCCTTGCCTGCTTTATTTATATTAATGTATCTTAATAAAAAGGTTAACGTGTAGTATAGAACATTTTTTAATCTATGCAATAATGCTGCCACGGGATGACACAGTTATGACGTATAGCACTATAATTTCATCTTGACCAAACTCGAATAATATTTTATCTATATTAAGATGTTTAGAAAAATTTTATTGCCTTACATTTTTGTTATCATTTCTTTACTTACCCAAGTAAGTGAAGCAAAAAAGGCTGTAAAAAATTCTTCTAAAGTTCCTATTCCCGTTCAAACCAGCTTAGTAATTGATGCAAAAACCGGTAAAGTTTTGCACGCTCATAATTCTCAAATCCGAATTTATCCCGCCTCTTTAACTAAGTTAATGACTTTATATGTGATGTTTGAGTTAATTGAATTAGGTAAATTATCTTTAGATAAAAAGCTTCTTGTATCGGCAAAAGCAGCAAAAATGCCTCCCTGTAAAATTGGTTTAAGGGCTGGGGATACTATAACAACTAGAGAAGCAATCAATATGCTAATTGTTAAATCAGCAAATGATGCTGCTGTTACGGTTGCTGAAAATATTAGACTTTCTGAAAAAGACTTTGCTCACTTAATGAATATTAAAGCCAAGCAGCTTGGAATGAAAAATACTTATTTTAAAAATGCTTCAGGTTGGCATGACCCATTACAGCAAACTACAGCACGAGATATGGCTAAGCTTACTTTAGCGATTAAACAAAAATTCCCTAAATATTATCCGTTATTTTCTAAAACTAGTTTTGTGTTTCGTGGTAATGTAATAAATGGTCATAATAAGATTACTAAAAATTATGCAGGAGCTGAAGGTATGAAAACAGGTTTTCATACTCCAGCAGGATATAATTTAGTTACTACTGCCTCAAGAAACGGTAAATCATTAATCGCAGTTGTTACAGGTGGTAGAAGTGCTGGATCTCGTGATCAGAAAATGATCGGGTTATTAGATCAGCACTTTAACGTAGCATCTGCCAAACCTAAAGTCACACTTGCTTCTAACAATAAAGTAAAAGCAAAACCTAAGCCAAAAATAGTGATAAAAAAAGGAGTCATGCGTAGTTAGTCTTCAAAATCGTCATTGCAAGAAAATTACGTATAAAAGCCATCCATGAAAATTTTTTATTTTTCTCATTATTATTCTTGCGAATATTATTGCTTCTAAATTTCAACTAGTCTATATATAATTCTTCTTAATTATAAGCCTTAATTAAAAATATGGAAAAACTTATCGGTTCAATTTTATTAATTGTAGGTACTTGTATAGGTAGCGGTATGATAGCCCTGCCTATGGTATTAGCAAAAATAGGTTTAATACCTAGTATAATATTAATGTTTATAATTTGGTTTCTAATGTATTATACTTCCTTAATTAATTTGGAACTTAACCTTCAAGCCGGTAAAGGTTTAGCACTAGGAAGACTTGGAAGATATTTTTCAGGACGTATTGCTGAAATTATCGGTATGGTGAATCTTAAAATTCTTTTATACGCTTTACTGGCAGTTTTTATATATGGAGGTTCGTCAATAATACAAAACTTATTATCCTTAGATATAAGTATAGTTTATATAGGAGCATGGTATGCCGTTATATCTATTTTAGTATTATTGCTACCGTTAAAGTTAATAGATTATATAAATCGTTTGTTATTTATTGGGATACTTATAGTAATAGCAATTTTAATTATAGGACTTATTGCTATGATTAAATGGTACAATTTACCATTATTTTCATCAAGATATAAAGAAATATTAGTATGGAGTGAAATAACGCCTGTAGTTTTTACTTCTTTTGGTTTCCAAGTAATTTTTCATACTTTAACTAATTACTGTAATAAAAATGCTAGAACATTAAAATTAGCATTCTTATTTGGTACTTTAATTCCAGCAATAGTATATATAATTTGGACATGTAGCGTTCTTACTGTAATACATCATGAAAATCCGGTATTTTATCAACAGATGGTTGTAGGCAATGTTGAAGTAGGAGAGTTAGTTAAAGAATTAAGCAGTATAGCAAAATGGCAGTCCGTACAATTGCTAGTGTGGATAATTTCTACTTTGGCTATAGCTACCTCAGTAATTGGTGTAGGTGTAGGTCTATGTGATTCTCTTAAAGTAAGTTTTTCAAACCTAAAGTGTAATTCAAGGATTCGTGATATAATAGCTGCTTCTACTACTATATTACCAGCTTATATTGTAACAATACTAATTCCTAATGCTTTTATTACAGTTTTAGGGTTCGCCGGTATGATACTGGTAATAATTGCAATTTTATTGCCTGCTTACTTATTATATAAAGCAAAAATAAAAAATTTTTATTATCCTGAACTAAAAAAGAAATATTTAATTTTTATATCAGTAATTATCGGAATATTTATTATGGGATATGAACTTACTAATACGATTATCGGTATTTTATAAGTATATTCGTTTTATTTGAAAAATTGGCGACAAAGTCTTTTGCTGATAATCCTCACATACTTTTTGTACGCTGCGGTTATCAGCTTCAAGCCGCCTTGCTCTTTTCCAAATAAAACTTCGTCTATCCAACTCTTCATTTATTAGCAGTATATATAGCTCGGTCAAACACTAGATGGTCCTAAGTTTTATACAACTATTATCTCGGATGCACTGGATATTTTGTTTCTAGATTAACAAATTTAGAATATTGACTGTCATAGAAAAGTTGAACATTACCAACAGGACCACTACGGTGTTTTGCAATTATAATATCGGTAATATTATGTGCTTTACTCATATTATCTTGCCATTCGGCATATTTTTCGGCATGTTTAGGATCGCTTGCTGCTGGCTCTTTTCTGCTTAGATAATATTCTTCTCGGTAAATAAACATAACTATATCGGCATCTTGTTCAATACTTCCTGATTCTCTAAGATCGGATAGCATAGGTCTTTTATCCTCACGAAGCTCTACGGCTCTTGATAGCTGAGATAATGCAATGACAGGAATATTTAATTCTTTTGCTATAGCTTTTAAACCTTGGGTGATTTCTGAAACTTCATTAACCCTATTATCGGATTTACTTACACCTCTAATTAATTGTAAATAATCGACAAATAATATACCTAAATTATGCTTGCGTTTCATTCTTCTAGCACGTGTTCTTATAGCTGAAATAGTTAAGGCAGGAGTATCATCAATAAAAAATGATAATTCTGATAAAGCTATGGCTTCTTTGCGAAGACGATTATAATTTGCTTCATTAATCATTCCCGTACGAAGAGTAGTAGAGTCAATTCCTGCACTCATTGAAAGCAAACGTGTTGTAAGCTGCTCTGAGGACATTTCTAGAGAGAAAAATCCCACAGATTGCACCTCTTCATTATCACGCTTATTTTTAATAAGCATATTATTGCAAGCATTTAAGGCTAGATTTAAAGCAAAGGCTGTTTTACCCATTGCAGGACGTCCTGCAAGAATTACAAGATCAGAATTATGAAAACCAAATAATTTACTATCTAAATCAATTAAGCCAGTAGATATACCTATTACATGATCGTTATTTTTCATTGCTCTGTTTATACTAGCAATCGACTCTGAAATGGGTATAGCAATTTTGGTAAAGCTTTTTTCATTTATCCCTTCACTAGCTAAATCATAAAGCTTAGATTCGGCTCGTTCAATTTGTTCTTTTGCTTCAAACTCTAAAGAAGAATTATATGCGTCGTTTACTACTTCTTCACCGATATTTATTAAATAACGTTTTATTGCTAAATCATATATTATTTTACCATAGTCAATAGGATTAATTACCATCATTGACATAGTGACTAATTTTGCTAAATATTCAGCTCCCTCCATTTCATGAAAAAGCTCATCATTTGCTAGCATACTACGTAATGTTATAGGGGTAGCTATTAAACCTTTCTCGGTAATTACTTCAATTCCATTATAGATTTTTTGGTGAATAGGTTCAAAAAAATGCTCACTGCGTAAAAATTCTGATACATAATTTAGCAATTCATTATTAGTTAAAATTGCTCCAAGCAACATTTGTTCTGCTTGAACATTTGAAGGTAAAACTCTTGCTAATACAGTACTTGCTTCATCGTTAGCTATATTTTTATCGTTGTTTGTTTTATTACGTGCCATTGTTGTTTTTAGATATGTTTTTTATTGATTAACGAATAAGTATAATTTTACAATTCACTTGTAGCTTAGCCCAGGCTTTATCAGCTGTATATACAGGATAGCCTGTAGCTAAGCCTAAAGCAATACATGCACGATCTCCAAGTGATAAACCTAAATGTTTAGTTTGTTTTTTAATATTTGCTGCAAGGAAAGATTGTTCTTGATCAAATGCAATAATAGAATTAATTAATGGTTCTATAATATCTTTACATTCTTGATAGGATATTTTATCTAATAAAATACTGGCTACCTCAGAAATATTAACAGAAGACATGCATATATTACCTAAGAATGTTTCAAGCTTTAGATTAGTAGGCTCGTTTTTTATTAGAGCCAAAAGAGCAGAGGCATCAAATATTACACTACTCATTTTTTGCTTCATTTCTACGTTCAGTAATTAATTTATCTACTAAACTTTCTTCAGGAGAGTAATATTTATTAATAATATTACGAGATTTTTTTAATGCTATGCTTAATGGAGAAATTATCATCTCATTTTCTTTAAGAATAAATACTACTTTATCACCTTCTTTTAAATGTAATTGTTTTCTATATGAAGCCGGTATAGAAATTTTACCACCCTTGGCTATTTTTGCACTATTTACCATATGTATATCATCTATTCATAAAATTATATATTATACCAAAAACAATAATAGTACTAACTAATTTTCACTTAAAGCCCACTCCATCTTTTAATCAGATTAGTTTCGATATCGAAAAGGTCTAAAACTCTAGCGATAGAGTGGTTTACTATATCATCTATCTCTTTAGGTTTGCTATAAAAAGCCGGAATTGGTGGTGCTATAATTCCGCCATAATTTGCTACTTTCAGCATATTTTCAATATGTCCTATATGCAGAGGTGTTTCGCGAGTCATTAAAACGAGCTTTCTTTTATCTTTTAATACTACTCCTGCTGCTCTAGTAATTAAATTATCTTCCATTGCATGAGCAACGCTAGCTAAAGTCCTCATACTGCATGGTGCTATTATCATGCCAGAAGTTTTAAACGAACCACTTGCAATAGCAGCTCCTATATCTTTATTGCTATAGTGATGATTTGCAAGAGCTTTTACTTTTTCTATAGAATATTCAGTTTCAGCTTTTATAGTAAGAGCGGCTCCATCTGAAATAACTAAATGAGTCTCTATATTTTGTTCTTTTAATACTTCAAGCAAACGAATCCCATATATTGCCCCTGAAGCTCCAGAAATTGCTATGATAATTTTTTTCATCGATGTTTTTATAATTTATTAGTTTAGTATATAATAAAAAAAATTATATAAAACAAATTATATATGCAAATAGCGAAGATATTATTATCAGCAGTAAAATTATTTCCTCTAGATTACTTAATCCCTGAAGATTTATCATTAAATATAGGTGATCTTGTTGTAGTGCCTTTTAGAAATAAGGAATTAACCGGCATAGTATGGGAATTTTCTAATGTTCCTGAGGTAAAAAAGTTAAAAACTATAAAAGAAAAAGTACCGTTAAATTTAACTATAACTTCAGAAGTTTTAGACTTAATTAAATGGATGAGTAATTACTATATGGCTGAGCTTGGTAGTATAGCTAAATTAGTATTACCAGTAGATATAGCCGAAAAGCCAATTAAAGTTAAAGAACAGAAAATAAATAATAATTTTACGTTGCCTGATTTATCAGAAGAGCAAAAACAGGCGTTACAAATGTTAAACGATAGCAATAAACCAATTCTTATTAAAGGTGTTACTGGTTCAGGTAAAACAGAAGTTTATTTTTATCTAATAGCAGAATATTTAGCGAAAGGTAAGCAAGCACTTGTGATGCTTCCAGAAATAGCACTAAGCACGCAAATTATTAATCGTTTTAAGGAGCGTTTTGGGTTTGATCCTATAATATGGAATTCGAGCGTTACAAAAGCTCAAAAGAAAATGATTTTAAGAGGTATATTAGAGGATAAAGTTAAGATAGTAATTGGGGCTAGGAGTAGCTTATTTTTGCCTTTTAAAAACCTTGGGTTAATAGTTATTGATGAAGAGCATGACGATTCTTATAAGCAAGATGATGGTGTGTTATATAATGCAAGAGATACTGCTATAGTTAGAAGTACGTTTGATAAAGCACAAATAGTTTTATGTTCGGCAACGCCCTCTATTGAGACAATGTATAATGCAAATATAGGAAAATATAGTGTAATTAACTTAAGTAGTAGATATAAAAACGCTGTTTTACCGAATATTGAAATGATTGATATGACAAAGGAAGAGCTACCTAAAAATTGTTACTTGTCTAATATTCTAATAAAAGCCATCAAGAATAATCTAGAAAACAAAGAGCAAACGCTTTTATTCCTTAATAGAAGAGGCTATGCCCCTTTAATGCTATGTAAATCTTGTGGTCATAAATTTACTTGTAAATATTGCTCTAGTTGGATGGTAGTGCATAAAAGCTCTAAAAAGCTTGAATGTCATCATTGTGGTTATCAAAGTAAGATTTTTAACTCTTGCCCTGAATGCTTAGAAGATGAATCTCTAGCTATTTGTGGTCCTGGAATAGAAAGGATAGAGGAAGAGGCAAAAACGCTTTTTCCAAATAGTAAAATTGCTGTAATAAGTAAGGATCATGTTAAAAATCCAGAAAAGATAGCTCAGCTTCTACATCAAATGGAAAATCTAGAAATTGATATATTAATAGGAACACAAATGATAACAAAAGGTTATCATTTTCCAAATCTTACTTTAGTTGGGGTAGTCGATGCCGACCTTGGAAGTAATCATGCTGATCTTAGATCAAGTGAGAGGGCTTTTCAGTTGCTTCATCAAGTAGGGGGTAGAGCAGGGCGTGGAAACTCTAAAGGTATGGTATATTTACAAAGCTATTATCCTGATAATATTATTTTTAGTTATATTAAAGATGAGCGGGAAGATAACTTTTTCGTCAATGAGTTAGAAGTGCGGAAAGCTGCTGATATGCCGCCATTCTCAAAAATGGCATCAGTAATTTTATCCGGCACAAATGAGCATAAAATTTTAGAGGTTGCTAAGAACATGGTACGAATTGCTCCAGAAGCACAGGTGAAAATTTTAGGACCAGCAAGCTCGTTAATGTCAAAACTTGCTGGTAAATATCGCTTTCGAATACTTATTATTGCTGATAAAAAATTTAATCTGCAAAAATATTTAAAATTTTGGTTAGAGCTGATTAAAATCCCATCCTTTTGTCACATAAAAATAGATATCGACCCAAAAAGTTTTTACTAACCTCTTTGTTTAGTTTTGCTTTTAGGCTTAGTTTTTTTAGGTTGGAGATTACTTTCTAGAAGTTTTTTTGTTGTAGATTTAGCTGTTAAAGGTTTGGTAGCACCTCGTACTTCTTCTTTAGCTTCTTTGGTATTTTGTTTAGCATTTTTTACTGCTTTCATATAATAACGCACTTTCTCAATTTCGTCAGTATATCCTTTATTACCTATATTTTTGATAGCTTTTAAACTGTGCTTTATAACATTACCAATATTTTTCCAAATAAGAGTTTTATCTGTTTTTGTAGGTTCTTCACACCATTTATCTAGTTCTTTTAGCTTTGCTTCTACTATAGGCAAAACAGTTAATTTTTGAGATTCTTTTATACTAGGATCTATATGATCTAATTTTCTGTTGTAAGTTTCAATAATATCAGTTACTTTTTCTTCAAATTCTTTATAATGTCTAGTTTGCTTTAAATTAGCTTTTATTTCTTCATTCGTTGATAGTTCCTTAAGTGTGGAAATTATGCCATGTAATCTTTGTTGTTGAATATCACTAAAAGCCTTATGTAGAGCATCTTGTTTTTCTCGTCTATCTACAGCTGCTTTATCTTGCTCCTTTTTAGGTTTTGTTTTAAATATGTTTGTTATATCTTGTATTATACCCATAATAAATATCCTAAATAAATTTAACCATATTAAAATATAACTACTAATAGTTTATAGTTTTCAAATCTATTTTATCAAAATATAAAAATTTCTTTTTGTGGTGCGATATTTTTACTATAAAATATTTAACTATTTTTTTACAAATCAGATAATAGAAATAGCAAGAGTTTAAATCTATGGCTTTATACTCAAAGTTTAAAATAATCTAATATAATAATTTTTGACTATTGTTATCGTATATGTGCTTTATTTTTAGGAGTATAATTCGGTGTTAAAGAAGGTGCTAAAGAAGTGGAATTTGTATTATAATGTTGAGTTTGTTGTTGAGTTCTATTTCTATACTTTTTTATTGGGAAAATTTCAATGGTATTGAATTTATCATGGTTATATTTAATATTCATTATATTTAGTTTTTCATCTGATCTTGCTTTCTCAATTTCTTTTTGTTTTTTTCTACTAGCTCTAAATCTAACTCTATTCCATTATATATAAATTTTCCTGTACTAATATCTTTAGCTGCTTCTTTTAATTCTTTACCTATTATAGTATGAATTGTTCCTAATTCATTTGCTCCTTTTCCTATTTTACTAACATATTCTGCTTTTACACCCCAGTAACTATCAGTCTTGCTACTTTCAATTATTGCTATTTCTAAATTATATAATGCAAGTGCTGTAATTGCATACTCTTTGCCCCTTTTGCCTCCATTTTTAATAAAATCTCTTTGAATGTTAGCCATTATATTATGCTTTTCTCCTTCATGCCAACCTTTAGGACTTAATTTATCTAGACCACTTATTCTTGTAAATTTTGATGCTTCATCTTCTTTCAAGCTTTGTATGTATTTCACTATTTCTTGAACAGATTGAAATATTGAAAGATTTTGTTTTTGCTGATAAATATTAGCTATTTTTAATATTTCATTTTCATAACCTTGATTGATTAATAGTTCAATTTTTTTTGCTTGAAATTCAGTTTCACGACACATTATCGAATCATATGGATCAGTATTTACAAATAGACCAGCAATCGAATCATTTTGATTTCTACATGCTATTCCAATTAAAAAACGAGATAATGTATTTGATTTTAATTTATAAATTTTTTGTTTCATTTCATTAATTTATAATTTTTATTTACTCTTATTTTGTTCCCTAGATATATGGTTTTTATTCGGTATAAACCTAATGGAATCAGAAGGAGTATGCTTTATAACATTTCTTATTTTCTCTACAGTTATTGAAATATTTTGTCTAGAATTTTTTATGGCATGTAAATAGAAATTTATTTTCTTTTTTTCTCGCTCAAAGGTTGTTTTATTACCTGCATTTAAGATAGCTAGTATTGCATGTTTTACTACCTTGCCAAAATTTCTCAATATATGAGTTTTATCAGTATTTATATTTTTATCACACCACTCTTCTAAATCTCTTAATTTTTGTTTTAATAATGGAAGTTCTTTTTTACTGTCTGTATTTATAATATTATTTACTTTTTCTTTAAACTCTTTATAATTTTGATTTTGTTTTAGCATTTCTATTATATCAGCTTGTAATAATTCTTTAAGGTTATTTATTATACTAGGGATTCTTTTTTCTTCGGCTAATTCTTTCGATAAAATATCTTCTATGGACTTGTAATTTTCAAGTTGAGGAAAACTGTCTTTTTCAGAACGTAGGCTTTGCATAGTTGATAAAGCTGTTAGTACTTTATCTTCTAATTCTTGTTTATTTAACTTTTTAGAATTTTCATTAATAATTGCCTTATCTTTTTCTTCAAGTTCAACAAATAAATTTTTTATATCTTCTTTATGAGTTATAAAATCTTTTAAGTCATCAATAGTACTTAAAGTATCATTTTGTAAGCGATTATTAACTAAGTTAAATAATTTGTGTAAATTATTTTCTGTATTATTACTATCTATATCATCAAAAAATTTTTTTACTTCATTATACGTTACTTCATTTTTATTTAAGGAAATTAATTCTTCGCCTTTATAAGTAAAACCATATTTAGGATAGTTCTCAATATTTGTTTTTGCTAATAATTCTTTAATTTCTGATATAGTAGGATTCTAAGGTATTAATTTCTTATTTTTTACTATAGTCATAGGTAAATCCATATTATATTTTTCAGAAACATAATATTTTGCTTCCAAAGCATATAATTTATGCTCAAGATCATCATTTTGTAGAGCTATACCAATAAGTCCTTTAGGATATAAATTAGCTATTATTTCGTTATAATCTTTTTGAGGATTATCTTTTAAAAAATTTTTATATGTTTTTAGAAATTTTTCTTTTGAGTGGGTTTGAACAAATTTTTTATTATCAAGCCTCATATTAAAAAAATCTTCTGTTCTACGTGCATTATCGGTCCAAAAATCATGCGGCATAAAATGCCTAATGGTAGAATCATTTGCATTATATAACAAACCTATACCTGTAAAAAATAGAGATATATTTACCTCGGGTACAAGAAGGGTGGCACTTCTTCCTCTATTACCTTCACGTTCAATATTTTTATAATATCCGTCTTGACGATATTGATATAAGTATTTAGTTTCGTCTTCAATACGTCCGGTTCTTGCTATTATATTTGACTCTTCAAACAATTCTTGTAGCTGTTTATTGCTTATTTTTTTGCTAATGCCCTTAAAATCTTCTTCTACCTTATCTAATGCAGTCTTACCAATCTTATTCTTAATATTTATATCAGCTCCTAACTTTATTAGTTCTTTGATCATTTCCCCATTTTGTGCTCTTGCTAAAATATGTAAAACTGTTTCACCATCTGCATTTCTAGCATTGATATCAAAACCAAGTTTTTGAAAATTTTTTATTATTTCAAATTGACCATTTTGAGCTGCTATATGTATTGGGGTATTGCGTTGTTTATCAACAAATTGAGTTAATATCTTTTTACCATTATCATGATTTTTCTTTACTAAATATTCTAGTACTTCTTTATTCCCTCCAGTAGCAATATAATATAAATAATTTTGTCCATTTTTATCATTTATATTATTTAAAAATTCTTTTTTAAATAAATATTTTGTTGCAGTAAGGTTACCGCTTTCTAAAGCTTGACAGAATAGCTCATATCTATTTTTTTTAAATTTAGCATTATTTTTTATTAGCAATTTAAATATTTTAGAATCGTTAATACGAATAGCATATTCAAGAGGAGTAAAACCATAGTAATCGACAGCATTAGGATTAGCTCCACTTTTTATCAATTTTAGTACTATATTATGGATATTTTTAATATTGACTTGACGTTTATTAGCTTGAAGAATTGCATTATGTAAAGGAGTACGTCCTAGTTTATTTTGAGCTTCTGTATTTGAACCGGCTTTTAATAAAATTTTTGCCATTTTTGATGTTTTTAGCATATGCAATGCAGTTTCACCAGTTATATCTTGAGCTTCAACATTAATATTATGGTTAATTGATATTTGTGCTTTTTTAATGTTATTTCGTTCAGCAGCCTGATGTAATAATGTTCTATTAAATTTTCCTATAGTAGTATTAATATCATTTGCGGGTTTCAATAAGATTGAAAATAATTTATTATGTAAACGTGATAAAGCACGTAAATCCATAGAATTAATATTTATATTTGTTTTTAGCAGCAACTCAAATGTTTGATCGCTTGCTGAATTATACATAGCTAATTCAAATAAGTTTCTCCCATTTTGAGTTTTAACATTTATATTTGCTCCAGCATCAATTAGCAATTTTGCTAATTCTGGTTTATCATTTATAATAGCATATTGTAAAGGAGTTTTACCAAGCTTTCCACGTTTGCCGAAACTATCTATTTTTATAGTATTCGAACTAATTAATTCTTTAATTTTATCAAGATCATAATCCTCTATAGCTTTTAAAAACTTTGCTTGGTTAATAGTATTAAATTTTATATTTGGTAGTGTAGAAACAGAAAGGGTTTTAGACGTTTGTAATAATACATGATCAGGCATAGGAGGTGGAACTGATATAGAAGAATTTTTAGTATCTAAATTTAGATGTGATTTATGAGTTTCTTCCCAAGCTTTTATCTGTTTTGGGGTGGGTTTTGGAGCAACGGCAGGCTTTCCAGATTTTAATTTGGATTTAATATTCTTAATTTCATCTAGTAGTTTTGTATCTTTGTGCATAATAAACCTCAATAAAATATATTTTTTTGTTGTGTGGTAATTTTGCTTTAAGTTTAGAAATTAAAAAAGAAATAAAACTATTAGTCTTTAACTTTTTACAATATGGGGGACCTTAATTAGAAAAATTTTAAAATAACAATAATTTAAAAAGTTATACACTTTTTAAGAAAAAATAAGTTTTTTTTGTAATATAATAAATTAATATATATAATAATTATTATTAATGATGAGATATATTATGTACCCACTTATTAGACTTAGAAGAAATAGAAAAGCTGCTTGGCTTCGTGATTTAGTTGCTGAAACTACTCTTAGAGTAGAAGATTTGGTATTACCTTTATTTGTTGTGGAAGGGCATAATCAGCGACAAGAAATTAAAACTTTGCCAGATATATATCGCCTATCTATAGATCAGGTGATAGAAACGGCAAGAAAAGCAGCGGATCTCGGTATTAAAGCTATAGCACTATTTCCCTGTATTGATCAAAGTTTAAAAAACGAGAATGGTGACGAAGCTTATAATCTAGATAATTTAATGTGCCGTACTATAAGAAGCATTAAAAATGCTGGGATCAATATTGGAATAATATGTGATGTTGCACTTGATCCTTATACTACGCACGGGCATGATGGCATAATACATAACGGCGAAGTGGATAATGATAAATCGGTAAAAGCCTTATGTAACCAAGCTTTAACTCTTGCAAAAGCTGGTGTTGATATTGTTGCTCCTTCTGATATGATGGATGGTAGGATTATGGCTATAAGAGAATATCTTGACAAAGAGCATTTTATCAATGTTGGGATTCTTGCCTATGCTGCTAAATATGCTTCAAGTTTTTACGGTTTATATCGTGATGCAGTCGGTAGTACTAAGAAAACTTATTTAGATAAGGCAAGTTATCAATTGGACATACGAAATATTAAAGAAGCAATGCTTGAGATTGAACATGATATAGCAGAGGGAGCTGATATGGTCATGGTTAAGCCCGGTATGATGTTTTTAGATGTTATTCGTGAAGCAGCTAATAACTTTAATACTAAAATTTTTGCTTATCAAATTACTGCGGAATATGCCATGTTAAAATTTGCAGCAAATGCCGGAGCTATAGATTTCGAAAAAGGTTTATTAGAATCATTAATTAGTTTTAAAAGAGCAGGGGCAAGCGGTATATTTACTTATGCAGCTCTTGAAGCAGCTGAACTATACCTTTGATACTTCAAGATTTATTTGGCAAGCCAAATTGTAGGGTTTGTCTTTGGTCACGTAGTTTATCTACGCTTGTGCAGACTCACCGCTTATTTGACTTACCAACTTTTGAAGTATCTGCGGTATATTTAAGAAATAAATTATTTTAGAGAGGTAAAAATGGCTACAAGCAATAAACCATTACTAAAAAATAGAGTTGAGTCTTTAGAGCCGGAATTAAGTTTAGATAAGAAATCAGCTTTTAAAGATTGGAAATTTTTAAAGCCTAAAAGTGGTGGTGCTAATGAAGCAGGGGAGTACGGTGGAGTATATCAAAATGCGGATGGTAACATTACTGCAATGATAAAACAAGAAGCTTCATCATCAAAAAATATAGCTGAATTTTTAGGGTCTAAATTTTTTGCAGCAATAAGCCCTGGTAATGGTGCTGAAGTTAGTTTAATTGCTCCAGATGGTTTTAGCAAATCTAAAAATAGTGATTCACAAATATATGTTAAATCTGAATTCTTTAAGAATTACAGTAGTGATATGTATGTGGATATGGATAAACATATGTCTGCTGAAACTAAACCAAGTTCTTGGTTTAGAAAAGATGGGGGCAGACCACTTTTTATGGGAGCCCGAAATAAATTATTTAGAACTTTAGAAAATGCTTTTAAAGAAGTTAAATATCAAAATTTTGAAAATATCATGCCGACAAGTTTGTTGATTGGTGATTTTGATATACATGTTGGAAATATAGGGGTTATTAGAGATGAGAAAAATCCAAAAATTTTACCTAAATTAGTAAGAATTGATTTTGCTGGTAGTTTTGATAAATTAACAAATCAAATTTATTCTCATTCAAGAATGAGGCATTTACCTGGCTTTGGTCCTACTAATCACTTTAGAGAATTTCCGTCTAAATTAAGAAGAAGTCCTGAACTTGGTGATAGTTTAATTGCGGCTTCCAAAATTAATTTAACCAAAACTATTAATGAAAGTTTTGATGAGCTAACTAAATATTATAGTGACGAAGCAATAGCAAATTTTGCTAACCAAGCTATGCCAGGACTATTTAAAAAATCTGAAAAAATAACCCCGCAGCAGGTTAAAGATAGCTTATTAGATGTGATGCTAAAAAGACAAGAATCTTTAAAAGAGTATGGTCTTGAAATAAAATTAACCAATGTAATTTCAAAAAAATATACTTATCCTTATTTTGAAATAAAAGAGCAAGAATTAAAATCATTAATGAAAGAACATCCTAATTACTTTGAAAAAATTCTTAAAGGTGAAGAAAGAAAAATAGGAGGGAAAAAACTTAAATTACGAGACAAAGTTAGTTCTACTTTAAACAAAATTCTAGAAACTCTAGGGATTAGACCTAGTGCAAAAAAACACTTAATAAAAACAATAAAAAGCTTAAATGAAGAAGTTAATAACGAAAAAGATTTAATAGATTTTTCAAAAGAAGTTGAGACAAAAAAAGTTAAAGCACCAACTAAAGAAAAAGCTAAAGCTAAAGAAAAACCAAATTTATTAGATTTAAATGAAGAAGATCTAAAAGCAATTAAGCATTTAAAAGAAGAAATTTTAAAACCAACAAAGCTAAAAGCAGTAGAGACAACTAAGCAAGATTCAAATTTTTATTTTATTGAAAGAAAAGGCTAGACGTTAACAAAAAGATTTGTTATAAGGAATTATCTGAATTTTCCAGATGCTTCTAATGTTCCTCGGTAGCTCAGTGGTAGAGCAAACGGCTGTTAACCGTTCGGTCGCTGGTTCGAGTCCGGCCCGGGGAGCCAGTACCTATAATCTGCTATTTCTTGCAGTTTATCAAATAAAAAAGCCAAAGAGTAATCAAGGTTTTCGTCCCTCAAACTAGGTTCACAAATACAAAATTTAAAAACTCCCTTTTTTCTTTAGAATAATAATAGAGTTTAAATTACTAACATATTAATAATTTGATTGACAAAAAAATAAAATATGTGTATAGTACGCATTAATTAAAAATAATCAATTGTTAGAGAGATTAATATGTTTAATAAACTAAATCGCTGTACTCTTGCTTTAATGTTACTAACTAGTAGCATGTCATTTTCTGCTTTACCTACAAAGGTAGTTGATCCTAATTATGAATATTTCGATGACGATATTCTTAATGTGATAGAGAATCGTGTGGGCAATAATAATCCGAATATACACATTGTACCGATATATCCAATAAATGCTCCAGATGAGTTTGTAGAACCAGCTGCTATGGAAATCGCTAATAATTTAAATAATGGTAAAGTATCTTTAATATATAATAATCTTGGTGGTCATTGGACTGCATCAGTAATACGTAAAGATGCATCAGGAGCGGCTACATTATATTACAACGATCCTAATGGTGGTTCATATACTTCTACATCATTACTTAAAGCAATAAGAACTTTAAGACCTGATATCCAATTACGTGACTTACAAATACATCAACAAAGTGATGGTACTTCTTGTGGTGCATTTACTGCTGAAGATCTTGTAGTTTTAGCAGAGATGAATGATGATGAATTGACATTGGAATCAGCAAGAGCATTACTTTCCAATATAAAAGATGCACAAATGCTTCGTAACAAACACGCAGGTATCGTTACTCAAGAAAATAGAGAAGAAGTTACTAAAGGAAATAGAGAAGACGTTATTCAAGAAGATAGAGAATACGACACTCAAGAAAATATAAAGTATGTTACTCAAGAAAATAGAGAGTATTTTGAAGATAAAGATAAAGATAAAGATAAAGAGGAAGTTTTTAATTCGGCTAAAGATAAAAAATTTGTCGAGCAATTAAGAAAAGCATTACCAGGTAGTGATGCAGAAAAATTTGGAAATAGTCTTGATGAATTAATTGAGGAGCAGCAAGTAAAAGAAGCTTTTTCTAAGTTAACTGATCGTCCAAAAGAGCGAAATAGCGAAATTATACGTGCAGCGTTAAGACATGCATTAACAGATACTCATAATTCTGCAATGAGTGCGATACATAGCAGGTTAAGTAATGGACCTTTAGTAGTAGCAGCAGGTGATGATGATGTAGCTGGTGATACATGGCAACATGGCGTATGGGCTAGGGCATCAATTAGTCACAGTAAAGATAAAGCAAGTAATAAGACAGCAGAATATTTTAGTGGTTATAAAACAAAAGGACATAGTAATACTATAGGTGTTGATACCTTAATAAACGATAATCTACTTCTTGGTTTAGCATATACTAACGCTTACACAAGCATAAAGCCGCAAAATCAAAATGCAGGTAATGTAGACAAAGCCAGAACTAATATGTTCTCATTATATAGTTCATATAATATACCAAATTATAATTGGTTTGTAGATGGTACTATATCTTATGCAGAAAGTGTTATAAGAGGTAAAAATGTACGTAATGGTAACGAAGTAGCATCAAGCAAATATAAATCACATTTATATAGCGGTAGCGTGTCTTTAGGATATAATTATCATACAAGTAATGACATCTATATTACACCAAGCTTAGGTATGACAGGTTCTTTAATTAAAGATTCTGGATATAAAGAAACTGGAACTAACTTTCAGAATTTAAATGTTGCGAAGAAACATTATAATAAATTAAGCAGCACATTAGGAGTTAGAACATTTAAGAATATAAATCAAGGTAAGTTAACTATAACACCTGAATTATATAGCTTTGTTAATTATTCTCTGAAAAATAAAACTCCTAGTGTTAATGCTCAGTTACAAGGTATAGATGAGACTTTACCAACAATTAACTTTAAGAGTAATAAAGTAGATTATAATTTAGGTGTCGGTCTTTCATTAAAACATAATATGATGGAATACGGCATTAATTATACTGCTACTTTTGCTAAAAAGTACGAAGCACATTCAGGTAGTTTAAAAGTACGAGTAAATTTCTAATCTAATCCTATCTATTGCCAGGCGGTCTTTGACCGCTACGGCTCAATTTTCAATTTTTCCTTTGTCATTCCGTGATGGTATTGCCCACGTGAATCAGTTTCGTCTCTGTCATCCCGTGATTTATGAACTAGAGCCAGTTAAAAATACTAATAAAATTAGTATTATTTATTATTTTCTGGATCTAGTTAGCAAGCCACGGTATTGTAAGAAAAGAAAGTGATATAATATAAGTTATAAATGTAATATAAACATTTATAAGAGAGTGTTAATACCCTATATAATGATATAGGGTATTAAGCGGGCATAAGCGACCGTCACGGTATAGTAGGTTTTATACGACCGGAGTCATCAAGGTACTATAGCCCGACTCTCGAGAAGTTTGAATAGTTGGAAGGGATGCGATAAGCACGCCCGATTACAATCCTAAACAATATAAAATCTCGAGGTACATATGATAAAATATCACAAACATATAGGAATTGATATAGGAAAATATAATTTTGTAGTAGGAATAGAGGGCATAAAAGATACAAAAGAATATGAGAATACAAGTTTCGGTATATTTGAATTTATTAATGATAATAAGGATATTTTAGCAAACTCTCTAACTGTAGTTGAAACAACAGGCGGATATGAACTAGAGTTATTGTATAGCTTATGTGAAAGAGGTTATGTAGTACATAGAGCAGATGCAAGAAAGGTAAAGAATTTTATCAGATCATATGGTAATAGTGCAAAAACAGATAAGTTAGATGCTAAAGCATTAGGATTATATGGTAAGGAGCGAGCAGATAAGCTTGAAGTATTTAAGCCTGAATCAAAACAAAATATACAATTATTTCGGTTAGTACAAAGACGGAATGATTTAAAGCAAATGTTAGTTGCCGAAAAGAATAGATTACAACAAGCAAATACAGATAAGTTTGTTAAAAATAGCTGTATAAATATGATAGATGTTTTAAGTAATCAAATTACAGAGATTACTAATCAGGTAGAAGTGATTATATCATCAGATCAGCTGTTAAAAGCAAAGCATGAGATATTGAAAGAGATAAATGGCATTGGTAATATAGTTGCTTTTGAGTTATTAATATTATTACCGGAGTTAGGGAAGTTAACAAGACGGCAGATTGCTTCTCTTGCAGGGCTTGCTCCAAAAGCTAATGATAGTGGTAAATATCAAGGATATAGAAAGGTAGGACATGGTAGAGCAGGAGTCAAGCCTATACTATTCCTTGCTGCTATGTCAGCCCGTAATAGCAAGACTTCTGGTTTAAGACTCTTTTATGAGCGACTCATTAACAATGGTAAAAAGAAAATGGTCGCTCTTACCGCTTTAATGCGTAAAATTATTGTCATCGCTAATGCTAAATTAAAATCTCTTCTTTTTAATTTAAAACATAGTTGATGACTACCTTAGGGCATTTTTTGATCTACGCAACAATGCCGCCACGGTATGACAGAGGGAACTGATCCATGCAGGAAAAGCCATCCCGCTTCCATATTTCTCTACTATTTATCTTATTATTTTCTTATTTATTAGTTTTAATATTTTATTAAATACAATATGCTTACACAGTTGGTAGCTTTTAGCAGCATTGTTGTGTGGCTCTAAAAAAGTGCTCGATGTTATCTTTTTAAAATAAAAAGCTTAGGTATCTCGCTTTATGCTGGATTTCAGCCGTTGCTAAGAATGACATTGAATAAAAACTATCCGGTACTAATGATATTGGGCAATAAAAAAAGTTTATGGTAAAAGAACGTATTAATTCGCTAAGAAATTTATTTGAAGAGCATAGCATAGATGGTTATATAGTTCCGTCTAATGATAAATATATGAGCGAGTACGTACCTGAATATGCTAAAAGGCTTGAGTATATTACAGGTTTTACCGGCTCAAATGGTATGGCTGTTATATGCAAAGATATAGTGCTATTCTTTACTGATGGTAGGTATTTAGAACAAGCACGCAAAGAACTTGATCTAAAACTGTTCAAAATTTTTGACTTAAAGGACATATCTAAATTTGCTTGGAAAGATTATTTAAGTAGAGCAGGGTATGATCCGGAATTATTTACTTACCCTGCTATAGCTAATCTACTGGATTCTATGGATAAACCATGGGATGACAATCTACAGAAAATCAAAGGTAATCTAATTGATAAAATTTGGCAAGATCAACCATTAGAACCAAATTCCCAAGTTTACTTACATGATATCCAGTTTGCGGGTGTCTCTCATATAGAGAAGATTGATAAATGCCGTAACACGTCATCCCGTGGTTTATCCACGGGATCCAGAAAAATAGATACCGAAGAATATTCTTTAATCATCCTAGATAGCTCTTCTATATGCTGGTTATTAAATATGCGGGCTAGCGATGTTGCTTATACGCCTTTAATGTTTGCTAAAGTGATAATTACTCCTGAAAAGTTATATCTATTTATTAATCCTGCAAGAATCAGCCCTGAAATTATTAAAGAGCGTCCTGAAATAACGATTTTACCTGAAGAAGAATTTGAGAATATCTTAAAAGATCAGGATAATATTTTTATCGATGATAGCATAGCATCTATTCATATAATGGATTTGATAGCGGATAAAAAAGTACATAAAATTAAAGATCCTTGCTTAATGCTTAAAGCCTGTAAAAATGAAGTAGAAATTAAGCATGCTATAAATTTTCATATTAAAGATGCAGTAGCTTTATGCGAGTTTTTTGCTGATTTGGAGGAAAGTAGTCATTGCAAGAAGACGCAAAGCGTCGACGAAGCAATCTCAGGAGAATATGAGGAGATTGCCACGCAGTCTGCGACCGCTCGCAATGACGAAATATTAAACGAATATACTCTTGGTCTAAAACTTACCGAATATAGAGCCAAGCAGGGGGGCTATGTTTCAGATAGTTTTCCGGCTATTTGTGGCTTTAGGGAAAATAGTGCAGTCATTCATTATAGAGCTGATGCTAAAACCGCTAAGAAGATTGAGGGGCAGGGGATATTGCTTATCGATTCAGGCGGTCAATATAAGGGTGCTACTACTGATATAACAAGAACAATTACGATAGGCACCGCTACCGATGAGCAGAAAAAACGTTATACGCAGGTGCTTAAAGGGCATATTGCTTTAGCTAAAGCCAAATTCCCTAAAAATATCATTACGGGAGCAAATCTTGATATCTTAGCACGGCAATATTTATGGCAAGACGAGCTGGATTATCCTCATGGCACAGGGCATGGGGTTGGAAGCTTCTTAAGCGTTCATGAAGGTCCGCAAAGTATAAATCTTCGTAATAAAACGATTTTGCAGGCTGGTATGATTTTATCCAACGAACCAGGATTTTATATTCCTAGGGAATATGGTATCAGGATTGAAAATTTAATATATGTAAAAGAAAATAACGGCTGGCTAGAGTTTGAAACTCTAAGCTTAGTGCCTTATGCCAAAGAATTGATTGATGTTAAATTGCTTAATAATGATGAAATAAGTTATATAAAACATTATTATCAGAAAATTAAAACACAAATTCATCATTTATTATCCCCAGCTGCTAAAGAGTGGCTTGATAATGAAATAAATTTATTTTTATAGCTATTATTGTAATTGACGTTTCTACTATTTATTGGTATAAAGTCTATAACTATGTCACATATTGTGTAATACGCACAAGTGTCAACTCAAACATCGGTGTCATCTAGTTGCTTGTCCACGGGATCCAGTAAAAATACTAGTACTAGTATTTTTTATTATTTTTCTGGATTCTCGTAATGACGGGAATGACATCAACACAGCAAATTCATACATTGGGACGTCGCCAAGTGGTAAGGCAACGGTTTTTGGTATCGTCATCCGGAGGTTCGAATCCTCCCGTCCCAGCCAACTAATTTCTAAATTACTTATTTACATGTATTGCTAACTTTCAATAGATTTGAAGATAAATAATTATCATTTTCTAATTATATTTTTAGTTAAATATCTATTGTATTTTTGAAACTCTCAAGTATAATTTATTTATTACTTTAATTAAAAAAGGATAGGGTAGTTCGCTCAGTTATCCATCATAATTATTTATTGGCAGTTATGTTTTTATTAAATAAGCTACTAGGAGTCTTAGAAGCTACATCAAATACTACACCTGATAAAATTAAAATTCCAAGAAATAATTTGTACTTTTTAAATGGTGGATTCGTAAATAATGAAGTAATTAATATGTTAAAAGATAAGCCTGTGAGTGATATTCGTTTTTTTCGTGCTAAAATAATAGATATTGATAATTTTGTAAATGTTTTTAAAACACATATTTCTTTAACTTCTGTTACTTTAACGGGATCAATTCCAACAGAATATCCTGAAAAAACAGCTAGTGCTTTATCAGAATTAATTATGACAACTACTACTATCACTTATCTTAATCTTAGTAGTAATGAGCTAGGTAATCGTACTGGAATTTATAGTGGTATTTTTTCTCCTGATAGAGGAGTTCCAGCCTTATCAAAAGCTATTGGAATAAATAATTCTATAACTAACCTTGATCTTAGGGACAATGAGCTAATAGATAGGGATATATTTTTTTTAGCAGAAGCTTGTAAAAAGAATACTTCTCTTAAAACGCTTAATCTTTCTTGGGGTTATATAAGTAAAAAAGGAGGTGAGTTTTTTTTGGATGCTTTTGAAATAAACTATTCTTTAACTACTTTAGATTTAAGCCATAATTTTTCTACGGTTGATTATATTTCTGAAAAAATTGAAAAATATTTAGAAAGAAATAAATCAAAAGAATTAAATAGAAATAATGAATTAACCGAGAATAAAACTCAAAATTTTGAAACAGAACAAGAATTTACAAATTTTTTAAAATCAAAATTCGTCGGTCAATGTGATCTTTCAAGTCCTATGATTAGGAAAAAATATGCAAATATAGTTGAAGATACAGAAAACGATGTTATTCTAAGCGGTAGTAACCAAGAAGATAGTTTATTTATTTAATGCGAATAAGGCTTTAAATACAGCTAAATTAAAGGAATAATTGGTTTGGATTAATTGGGAATGACATACGAGAGGGAGTTACCTTACTCAACAATATATTGGTAGTGATGGGGTAACTGTTTTTAAATTTAATTGTTCTATAATCTACGTTATGAAAATAAAAATTTATAAATATAAACTAAGGTTATATTGTTTAAAAATCAGCCAATATAATAAAATTTTTAGAAGTCTGTACTGGGATTAAACCATGAAAATATATCATTACCGTTAATATCCATTTTGAAACAGTCAAAATCATATTCATAAGGATTAAAAGAAAGTTGGTTTTTATCGAGATTAGTAATATTGGGGCTCTGTCCTAGAATTTCTGTAAATTCCAAGATAGCCCGTTAAATTCGTTGGTCAAATTTTATTAAAAAATGAGCCATAGCTTCTCCCCAGTTCTGGATTGGCATGTTCCATTTTCTCGTAATATAGTTTATTGTCAAGTAGAGAGTTTTAAAAACAGAGTCGTCATTTGGAAAAATTCGTTTATTATTGGTAACTTTTCGTAACTGGCTATTAGCCCTTCAATAGCGTTTGTTGTGTAAATAATTCTTCTAATAACTTCTGGATATTGCAAGAAAATTACTAAATTATGCCAGTTATTTTGCCAAGATTTTGCAATATGCGGATATTGCTTGCTCCATTTTTTATCAAAGTCAGCTAAAGCACTAAGTGCTTCTTCTTCATTTATAGCTTGATAAATTAGCTTTAAATCAGTTGCTAGTTCTTTCCTATCTTTGTACGAAACATACTGCAAACTGCTTCTAATTTGATGAACAATACAAAGTTGATGTTCTGCTTGCGGATATACTGCAGATATTGCTTCACTCATGCCGGCAAGGTTATCACTACAAGCAATTAAAATATCTTTAAGTCCTCTATTCTTCATTTCAGTAAAATTAGCAAGCCAAAATTTTGCTCCTTCATTCTCACTAATCCACAATCCTAAAATATCTTTCTTTCCTTGTAAATCAATATCTAATGCAACATATACTGATTTATTGATTATTCGCTTATCTTGCCTAACCTTAACTATTAACGCATCAAAATATACTATAGCATAAACTGATTCTAAAGGTCGATTCTGCCAACTCCTTACCTCGTCCATTACATTATCGGTAACACGGCTTATCAAGCTCTCACTTACTTCTGCTCTGTATAGTTCTTCTAGCTGTAACTTAATATCTGATAAGCTCATCCCTTTCGCATAAAACGATAATATCTTATCATCTATCCCTTCTATCCTACTAACCCTCTTAGGAACTAATATAGGAGTAAAATCTGCTTTCCTATCTCTTGGCACTTCAAGCTCAACTACCCCGCTATCAGTTATTAGACTCTTCTTACTTATTCCATTGCGACCATTATCTACTTCTACTTTTTATAACCAAGATGATCTTCCATCTCAGCTTCTAATGCTCTCTCAAACAAATTCTTTGTTAACTGCTTCAGTAACCCATCCTTCGCAAAAATTTTACTTATATCCGTATTTTTATCTATTAATAATTCTACTGCTTGTTTTATTCTTTCTTCATTCGTGTTTTGCATAGTTATTCCTTTAAATTATATTTATTTACTTTATTTATATAATCTATTCAGAATTTACACAAATTTTCGAACAGAGCCTAAAATTTATCAAATTTAATGTTTTTACTCTTGACTCTTAAGACGGTAGATTGTATCTCGCTAATAGTCATACCACGGGCGTAAAGGGAAATAACCGTATCCTCAAACCCAGCAAACCTTCTAACTCCTTTAGGAATTAGCTTAGGTTCAAACTCTCCCTCTCTATCATGCGGTACTTCGATTGTTATCTTTTGACCACTGTCATCTATTATTGTTTTTTCTGTTATACCATTCCGACGATTGTTATCTATCTTTGGTACTTTACTATGCCTAGAGTAACCTAATTCTTTATCTAGTTTGCTCTCAAGTATCCTCTCTACTAATCGCTTCTTTAGTTGCTGAAACAACCAGCCTTTGCCGAATCGCTCAGAAGGGTTGGCTTGTGATAATAGCTCTTCTACTAGTTCATTATTTATATCTTTTTTTCTGTATCTTGTTCTAATTTTTTAGCCATATTCTACTCTGTTTAAGTTGTTATTTTACAGTAATTCTTTATCTGTTTCTTTAACAACTTACACAAAATATATTACAGACTCCAAGGGGAAAATCAATCCACGCAGGCAAAGCCTAATGAGAATGACTTTTTTCTAAATCTTAACTAATATATGTCTTTTTTTACCGGCAGAGAGTTTAATAACCTTATTATCAAGTAAGAAAGTAGTATTAATTACCATATTCTCGTCTTCTATAAGCTGATCATTTACTTTAGCTCCTTTTCCTCTTATAAGTTTGCGGGCTTCAGATTTAGAGGTAGCAAGCCCGGCTTCATGAAATAGTTCAAACGCAGTAATGCCTGCTTGTAACATTTCCGGCTCTAGAACTATGGTAGTTAAATTTTCGTCAATTTGTCCTTGTTCAAATATTTTTACTGAAGTCTCTAAAGCGTTCTTGGCTTCTTGCTTTCCGTGACAAAGTTTAGTCAATTCATAAGCGAGTTGCTTTTTAGCGGCATTAATATCTTCAGCTGCTAAATTTTCAAACACTACAAGCTCTTCATTTGTTAGCTCGCTATATAGTTTAGCAAATCTAACTATGTCAGCATCTTCACAGTTACGCCAATATTGGTAATAATCATATGGACTTAGCAGATCTTCGTTAAGCCATACAGCACCTGCAGCCGTCTTACCCATCTTAGCCCCTGAAGCGGTTGTAAGTAACGGCGTTGTCATGCCAAACACTTCTTTGCTACTTATTTTGCGAGTTAAATCAGCTCCCATTACTATATTACCCCACTGATCACTACCGCCAAGTTGCAGGCTACAATTATAATGCTTGCTTAAATAGTAAAAATCATAGGCTTGCAGCAACATATAGTTAAACTCCAAAAAGCTTAAATGTTGTTCTCGCTCTAACCTTAACTTTACTGAATCCATAGTTAACATGCGGTTGACAGAAAAATGGCTGCCGAAATCTCGTAGGAAATCTAAATAGTAAAGTGAATCTAACCACTCTGCATTATCTAGCATGATAGCATCGCTTTCACCATCGCCAAATTTAATAAATTTTGACAAAGATTTTTTGATACCTTCAGCATTTCTAGCTATATCTTCTTTAGTTATAGTTTTACGTGCTTCATCTTTGCCTGAAGGATCACCAATTTTACTCGTACCACCGCCGATAATCACTATTGGCTTATGCCCATGCTTTTGCAGTAATCGCAATATCATTATCTGCATTAAACTACCGATATGTAGAGATGTTGCTGTACAATCAAAGCCAATATAAGCAGCGATCTTACTTTCTTTTGTTATACTAGTTAACCTCTCTAAATCGGTACATTGGTGGAAATATCCTTTATTTATAAATTCTTCTATAAAAGTCATATTATTAATTTCAAAAGCCATTAAACCACGCAGTTTGGTATATATTAAGTAAATTGTCAATATTCAAGAGTGTCATTTAGGTAATAATTTTATATTTATAATATATTTTAACTTAAATTAATTTTAATTAACTTGTTAGCATTTTTAAATAATGATTTAATTAAATAAACTTAATAAGGAATTTTGATATGTCAAAAGATAGCGATGGAAAAGGAAATATACTTAATAAGGAACAAAAAGAAAAAATTATTTTAGAAAGATTAGAATATGTTGAAAAAGATATAAAAAATTTAGAAAATTTTGCAGCAGGTCAATTTGCAAATAAAGTTAAAGCTAACAAAAAACCAATCGACGTAAAGGATGAAGAGTTTCAAAAGGAATTAAACGCAACAATAGAAACGGAAAAGAATCAGCAAAGTAAAATTGGAGGGGTAAATGCGGTAATAAGCCTTAAAGCAACTTTAACAGATTTAAGGGAGTATTTAGTAGAAAAAGGCGTTCTTCCAGCGGTTTCTGATGGAAAAGATTTTGAAGAATTTCCTGCAATAAAAGAAAGAATAAATAATTATGGTAAAGAATTTAGAGAAAAGTTTTCAACTAATGAAAAAGTGAATGCAGCAGTAAAAAATCGTGTTGAATATGAAATTATAAATGAATCTTTGGATTTTAAAGAATTGAAAAATGATCAATATATACCATTAGATAAAGAAGCTAATAAAATGCTTATTAATCAAATATCTAATGAAGTAAAAATACCTGAAGAGCTTTATGAAAAAATCATGAAAGGTAATGAACAACTTAGATCAAAATTAACATATCAAATAATTAGACCTGAAGTAGAAAAAGCTTTTGGTAATCCTAAATTTAATTTTACTCAAGATGGTTATGATTATGAAATAACCACTTTAGATAACTCCAAATTAACGCCAGAAAATATAACAAATTTTAAAAACTCATTAAATGATAAACTTGAAAAAGCTAATGATAAGTTAATGGCGACAGAAAAGCTAATGGAAAAGGTTAAGACACAAAATCCTGATCTTACCAATACTCAAGTTGAGCAATTTGAAAAAGCTTTATCTAAATTAGATACCAAAGACTTAACTCAGCATAAAGATACATTAGTAAACACGATAAATGAAGTAAGTAAAACCAAGCTTGGCTTTGCTGAAAAAATCTACACCATGGTTACCGGAAAAGATCAAGAGGTATATTTAAATAATAAAATAGATGGAATATTAGATAAAAGACTTTCTAGCATTATTAGCTCTCAAACTCCTAGTGTTCAAAGCCCAAGTTCTCAAAGTGCTAATATTAAGCAAGTTTTAAACAGCCCAACAAGTAATTTTGCCAAAACAAAGGAAATGCAAAAATCTGTGAATAGAGAAAGTAGTTCTCAAAGTGCTGATATTAAACAAGTTTTAAGTAATCCAACAAGGAGTTTTGTTAAAACAAAAGAAATGCAAAAAGCTATTAATAGAGGAAGTATGATAAACACATCAAGCTCTATTTCAGTACCTACCACTCCTTATAAATCTATATCTAATAAAAGTAAACAAGATGAAAGATCTAGATAATCTAAATGATTACAAACTTCTGTAAGAAAGTCGGCAATCTCATAAAAAAATATAAAACGCCTGAGGTTGCTTTGTTAATTATTTCATAATTTCTTCGCAATAACTATTCAAGTTTTGTCTAATAATCCCTATAAATATAAGTAATATTAACTATTTATTAAAAAATTAATATTCTTGCTTGACATAGTACGATATTTTGTGTATAATATATTCAAGACGAAGAATAACTCGTTGAAGCGAGTTATAATTTTTAGCCAAAATAGATTAACTAGTAATTAACTTATTAACTAAAAATTAGACTTAATTAACAAATATATTTATCTTTAAAAGAGGAAAAACTATGCCAAATATAACATCTAAATATACCGGTGTTAAAATCTCTGAAACAACATACAACTACTTCTCTAGTGCTTCAGCATTTTGCAAATGCTGGTCAAGCTGCAGTAAATTGTGGTATGTACGCTGGTTTAGCAGCTACTTATGGTGGTAAAGCAATGTTTCAAGGTGTACTTGGGCTTTGTGCTTATAAAGAATTTGCTGGTGAAGTAATGACCGGTCATGCTTTTGGTTTTGCTATGCCTAAAGTTTTAAGTGGATTAGTAGCAGGTGTTGCTGGGGCAATTTACCATCACCCAACAGCTGTTATGGCAACTTTTGTTACAGCAGCAATTTTAACTTCACCAGAAAATGCATACGAAACTGTAAAGAATGCAGCATTTACAGGTTTAGAAGCAGCACATTTCGTATACGAAAATACTGCAGGTATAGCAAACGGAGTAGCAGGAATATGTAATCTTGTTTACGAAAATTTACCAAGCCACAGTGAAGTATCTACTAGTAACATCTGTAATAGAAGATAATGCACTAGAATTAGTTGGTAATGGTATGCTTGCAATTGAGTATAACGTATAATAACAATATAGTAATCTTATAATCGCTCTTTAAGCTCAGCGATTATAAGAAACGTATTATTTCTTTATCGTCATTGCGAGAAGAAACTGAAAGTTTCGACGAAGCAATCCAGTAAAAATAGTTAAGAATATTGCATATTTTAAACTGAATCCCGTGGACAAGCCACGGGATGATCCCTTAGATGCTTTTCGATCACAACAAAGACTTTTAACTACCTTTCAATCTCTTAGTCACTTCGACTATTCTTTTTCCAAATAAATTAGCAGTTAGTAAATCGCCTTTTGTAGGGGCGATATCAGGGGCAGATTTGTGGTTAGATTGTGTCATAAGACCGGACCAGCTACCTAATCGGTTAGTTTTATCATGGTCAGGCATCTCATGATCGGCAAATTGTGGGGCAGATTCAGCTTGTCCAACCCAAATCATACAATGCTGCATTGCAAGATGAAATAGCTGTTGAATACTACAAAGTTTATCGCCTGAATAAGAAGCAGAATTAGTAAAGCCTGCTGCTATTTTGTCTTTCCATTTTTTATCGTTCCATTTTATCGAAGTAGAATCCATAAATGTTTTAAAAGGACCAGCTAAACTACCCATATAAGTTGGAGCTCCAAAAATAATAGCATCTGCATTATCTAATAAACTCCAATCTACATTATCTGGTTTATCTTTGCTTATTTGAATTAAGGAGGTTTCTGCTCCTGCTTCTTTTACGCTTTTATTTATTTCTTCGGCTACTTTAACAGTGTGACCATATCCACTATAATATACGATAGCTACTTTAACCATTCTATTCTCCTTTAAGTGTTACAACTAAATCGTCATGGCGAGGAGATGCAACGCATCGAAGCAGCAATCTCATGAAATAGTATAAAATTCCTGAGATTGCATCAAAGCTACGCTCCTCGCAAGGCATTGTTGCGTAGATCATTTTCCCCTGTCATCCTGCGACTTGATCGCAGGATCCAGTAAAAATACTAATAAAATTAGTATTATTTATTATTTTCTGGATCTAGTTAGCAAGCCACGGTATTGTAAGAAAAGAAAGTGATATAATATAAGTTATAAATGTAATATAAACATTTATAAGAGAGTGTTAATACCCTATATAATGATATAGGGTATTAAGCGGGCATAAGCGACCGTCACGGTATAGTAGGTTTTATACGACCGGAGTCATCAAGGTACTATAGCCCGACTCTCGAGAAGTTTGAATAGTTGGAAGGGATGCGATAAGCACGCCCGATTACAATCCTAAACAATATAAAATCTCGAGGTACATATGATAAAATATCACAAACATATAGGAATTGATATAGGAAAATATAATTTTGTAGTAGGAATAGAGGGCATAAAAGATACAAAAGAATATGAGAATACAAGTTTCGGTATATTTGAATTTATTAATGATAATAAGGATATTTTAGCAAACTCTCTAACTGTAGTTGAAACAACAGGCGGATATGAACTGGAGTTATTGTATAGCTTATGTGAAAGAGGTTATGTAGTACATAGAGCAGATGTAAGAAAGGTAAAGAATTTTATCAGATCATATGGTAATAGTGCAAAAACAGATAAGTTAGATGCTAAAGCATTAGGATTATATGGTAAGGAGCGAGCAGATAAGCTTGAAGTATTTAAGTCTGAATCAAAACAAAATATACAATTATTTCGGTTAGTACAAAGACGGAATGATTTAAAGCAAATGTTAGTTGCCGAAAAGAATAGATTACAACAAGCAAATACAGATAAGTTTGTTAAAAATAGCTGTATAAATATGATAGATGTTTTAAGTAATCAAATTACAGAGATTACTAATCAGGTAGAAGTGATTATATCATCAGATCAGCTGTTAAAAGCAAAGCATGAGATATTGAAAGAGATAAATGGCATTGGTAATATAGTTGCTTTTGAGTTATTAATATTATTACCGGAGTTAGGGAAGTTAACAAGACGGCAGATTGCTTCTCTTGCAGGGCTTGCTCCAAAAGCTAATGATAGTGGTAAATATCAAGGATATAGAAAGGTAGGACATGGTAGAGCAGGAGTCAAGCTATACTATTCCTTGCTGCTATGTCAGCCCGTAATAGCAAGACTTCTGGTTTAAGACTCTTTTATGAGCGACTCATTAACAATGGTAAAAAGAAAATGGTCGCTCTTACCGCTTTAATGCGTAAAATTATTGTCATCGCTAATGCTAAATTAAAATCTCTTCTTTTTAATTTAAAACATAGTTGATGACTACTAAAGATGCTTTTCGAGCAACGTAACAACGCCGGAAAAGCTAACTAGATGACACAATAAACTCTTAAGATTGCCACACCTTGGCTAGGCATCTTCTCGTAATGACGTTGATAACTAATAGAAACATAGTAACATGCTAGCACAATTTACCACTCCGAATCTTTTGATTCTATCAACTTTACTAGTTGGTATGCTGAATTTAACTAGTCCGTTTGTGACTAAAGAAAATAGTTTTACACGTAATTTTTTACTTATTGCTATCGGGATTTTTTTCTTTAGTAATGTTCTGATTATTGATTGGGTGTTTTTAAAAGGCGTAAGGGCAGGGTTTAAGTTCCATATTTTCGGTAATTATTTTATAGGTTTTCATCTTGAACCTTTAGGGCTGATTTTCTTGAGCTTAATCAGCTTTTTATGGATTTGCTCGCTGCTTTATACCCCTCAATATCTTGCTATTAATAATATAGAAAACTCTTCAAGGTTTTTATTCTTCTTTAATCTAACTATTCTTATAGGTAGCTTAATTGCTCTATCTAGTAACCTGTTTACGATGTTTATTTGCTATGAGCTTTTAACAATTTCTACAGCTTTTTTAATAGGGCATACTAAAAATAATATAGTGCTTACGGGATTATATAAATATTTAAAAATTTTGATGATCACCGGAATCATGTTATTTTTGCCGGCTATTATAATTATTTATGCTAAAATAGGTAATGGGGATTTCGTAAGTAAAGGGCTAATGCTAGAGCATTTTTCTAAAAATCAATCTATTCTTTTATTGCTAATGTTTATTTTCGGTATTGCAAAGACAGCGATTTTTCCAGTACATTCATGGCTTCCTGCAGCAATGGTTGCACATTATCCCGTTAGTAGCTTACTGCATGCAGTGATAGTAGTAAAAACTGGTTTATTTTGTATTTATAAAATTTTAGTATATATATTTGGCTTATCGTACTTACAAGAAATATTTGGAGCGTTTAACTGGTTGATTTTTATCCCAATAGTAAGTATTTTTTATAGCACATTTAAAGCTTTCGGAACGGATAATATCAAGAAAATACTTGCCTATTCCACTATGAATCAATTAGGCATAGCGTTGCTTAGTGCTTTTATGCTAACGCCTAAGTCGCTCGCTGCTGCAACTTTGCATTTAGTATCGCATTCTTTTACAAAGATTTGTTTATTTTATAGTATGGGGAGTATTTATAGCCTAAAGAAAGCCAATCAAGTGCAGGATTTAACAGGTACTTCAAAAGAATTTTCATTGATTTCTTTTATGATATTAATATCGTCATTATCGTTAATCGGTATTCCGGTTTTAAGCGGCTTCATAAGTAAATTCTCGATTTTACTGGCAGCAGCCGAGCAGAATCAGTTTATCGTGATGGCTGTTATAATAATTAGTAGTATATTTTCAAGCTTGTATCTTATCAAAATATTAGGATTTATTTACAAACCTTCTTCTACTGAAACGTCAAATATCACAAAGCAGCTTCCGCAGCTTATGCAAATAAGTATCATGATCTGCTGTGCTGCTGTGATATTCTTTTACTTCATCCAAATTCTAATCAAGAAGTTTTTAGGATATATTTAAATTTATACTTTTCTGTACAAAAGTGTTGCATCGCCATAGCTAAAAAAACGCATTTGTTCTTCTATGGCATATTTATATAGTTCGTGCATTTTTTTAAAGCCAGCAAAAGCACAGACTAGCATAAATAAAGTAGATTTTGGGAAATGAAAATTAGTAAGCAACATATCGACTATTTGAAATTTAAATCCCGGAGTTATAAAGATATCGGTTTCAAAATCACCAGAATTTACATTGCCATTTATACCAGAGCTTTCAAGAGTTCTAAGGCTTGTAGTGCCGACTGCTATAATACGCCTTTTCTCTTTTTTAGCTTTATTTATAATTGCAGCGGTTTCAGGAGTAATAGAGCAATATTCCGTATGCATTTTATGCTCGTTAATATTCTCGGTTTTAACTGGCATAAAAGTTCCTGCTCCGACATGTAGAGTTACAAACGCCACTTGTACGCCTTTTGCTTTAAGCTTATTTATTATATCGTTTGTGAAATGTAAGCCTGCCGTTGGTGCAGCAACTGAACCTTGAATGTTACTATAGACTGTTTGATAACGTTCATCGTCGCTTTTTTGTCTTTCAGGACGTTTAATATAAAGTGGTAATGGCATTTCGCCATATTTATCTAAAAACTCAAACACCGAAATATTAGCAAGTTCAAATTTAATTTTAATCTCACCCATTTCGAGCTTTTCGGTGATAATTATTTTATGATTGTCAAAATAAAACTCATCGCCTACCTTTAGCTTACGTGCAGGTTTTGCAAAAGCTGACCAATAGTCAATTGATTTAAGCCTGCCTGCATCGTCGTTCGTCGCTCTCCTATTATCTTTAAGTCTTTGATTTAAGTTTATAGTGATGTTTTTGTCTAAACTTAACTTGGCTTTGATGACTTTACTGTTATTAAAAACTAATAGATCCCCTTCTTTTAAATAATCAATAATATTGTAAAATTTGGTCTTGACATATTGCTGTGTAGAAGCAATTAATAAATTTGACTCATCACGTTTGCTTATTGGATTTTGAGCAATTAGCTCTAAAGGTAAGTCAAAGTCAAAATCGGATAATTTCATGAGATTTATATTAAAGATTTAGCAAAATTATCACTAATTTGTTAAGAAAGAACTGATTAAAGTAGATAAACTTTAGTGTGATAGAAGCGAGTAGTACGATTTGCTAACCACCACGGATAAAAGACAGTATATAAACGACGCTTTTTTTATGCAACAAAATTCACAAGCAGGATGAATTTAAGGGAGGGCAAAAAAATTTCTTTTTTTTAAACTAAAAGATCAAAATTATCTTTAGGTGCTATACCTATTAAATCTTGGTCAGTATTAATATCAGATACAAAATTAGGATAATTTTTTACCATATCAAGGATTGTTTTGTTTCTAATCGCTGGAAGATCATAATCACGAATTTTTCCTTTATATTCATTTAATAAAGATTGTACTGCAGAAATATTTCCTGTTTTACTAAAATGACCAATTGTTCCTGCAATGCAATAACTTGCATCAATATCTGATAAATAAGGTAATAGTAATTTTAGTAGCTCCGGCTTATCTATGGCTTTTATAAGCTGAGAATCAAAGATATTATTTGTATATTTATTTAACAATAGTTTCAAATTTTCGACATTTCCCACATCTATGGCTTCATTTATATGGTTCTGCTCAACTATTATATGTGAAGAGGATAATAATTTTGCTAATTTTTGGCTATCTTGCTCCTTTATAACTTTAGAAATTTCTTTAAAAGTAAAAATTTTATTCCATCTTTCCCAATCTTGTACGTACATTTCTCTATGTTTAATTATAAACTTTATATCTTCAGAAGAAATGTTGTCTGTTATTCGTTCTTTTATATTATGAACTACCCTTGTGTAAGGCTCGGGGTATCCTGATTGAATTAATAATTTTTCGACTTTTTCTTTATTAATTTGTAAAAAGTTCAAAATCAATTTTTTATAGTTAATATAAGTTTTATATTCACTAAACTCCATAGCGTTTGCATAATCATCACTATTGTCATAATTTTCTTCTAGTATTTGTTTAGGTTCTGAATTGACGCTGTTAAATAATTCAAATAACAATACGCTGATAATATCAGCTGGGTGCATACTAGCATCTATTTTTATCAGGTTTTCATTTTGTATATGAGCACCACCGGTAAGGGACATCTCTATCCTTATTATGTGTAAATTCTACAGTAGTAAGCCCTTCCGTTATAGCTTGGTCTATAAGAGAGTTAACAGGATGATAGTTAGCAAATAACTCTTCCATTAACTGCCAAGTATTTTTTGCTGCTTCTTTACCGACAGTATCCCTAAAAATAACGGTTAAATCCTTTATTCCTTTCATAATTTTCCCCTTAAATTAATGAATTAAATATTCATGTTGTGAATATATTTTATGAAAAGTAATTATAAGAAAATCTTTTATAATGTCAACAAAATATTAATTTTTTAATAAATATTAATCCAATAAAAAAAAATTTAGTAAAGTAATTTAAACTAGGAAGATAATAACAAAAATTAAAAAAGGGAATAATAAGGCATGTAACATTAAAATACAATCAAGCTTATTATTAATATTGTGTGTATCAATCAGCTGTAATTAAATTCTGATGAAGCCAGTAAAAAGCTAAATGAACATGTTTAATTAGATTCTAGATTAAGTGATGGAAGTAAGTAGTACGATTTGCTAACCACCACGGATAAAAGACAGTATATAAACGACGCTTTTTTTATGCAACAAAATTCACAAGCAGGATGAAAATTTAAGGGGTGGGGACAAGTTGAGCTTTTAGTTAACTTATATCATAATATGTTATTATTAACCCAAAGTCTCAACTTCTAATCCCCATTTTTCATTTTCCAAATATTCAACAATATGAGCTATTATTTCAGTAGTCAGGCATGATATATGAATTTCATTATTATCAATTTTAGGTATTAAGTTTTTGCATACCCCTGCAGCAGTAAAAAAATTATTTTTAATAAAGTCTTCTATTGTATTTTGTAAAGGTTTAAAATTCTCAGTTTTTTCTACTGTTAAATACTCTTTAAATAATTTTTTATAAATTTTAACTGCCCGAATCATTTTAATAGCATTATTTGGATTATTTTCATCCAAAATTAAATTTAATTCTTTTACTAACTTATTATTGTAATTATTGATTGCTTCTATCATAAATTGTTTTTCTTTTGCAAGTTTTAAAATGTTTATGATAACTTCTGGCGATGTTTTATTGCAACTATTGATTGCTTCTATTATAAATTGTTTTTCTTTTGTAAGTTTTAAAATGTCTATGATAACTTCTGGCGATGTTTTAGGTATAAGCAATTCACAAATTTTTTTATCTCCATTGAGAGTAACCCAAGTGAAAGCTGTAAAACCAAACCAGAAAGAGTTAGTACTCCAACAATTAATAGCCTCATAAGACATTTTAGGAATTAAAACCTCACAAACCTTTTTTAAACTATTACGCACAGCAAAAATTAGAGCTGTATCGCATTGATGATTAGCCTGATTAATAGCCTGCTCGGTCATTTTAGGAATTAAAGTCTCACAAACCTTTTCTAAGCCGCTACTTGCAGCAGCAATTAAAGCTGTATTGCCGTAATTATTAATATGATTAATAGCCTGATCAGACATTTTAGGAATTAAAGCCTCACAAATCTTTTCTAAGTGGCTACTTGCAGCCGCAATTAAAGCTGTATTGCCGTCTTTATTAACCTGATTGATAGCCTGATCAGTCATTTTAGGTATAAGAATCTCACAAATTTTGCCTAAGCTTTTATTTGCAGCCAATGTTAAAACCGTATCGTTGTTATCAGTAAGCTGATTAATAGTTTGCTCGGTCATTTTAGGAATTAAAGCCTCACAAATCTTTTCTAAGCCGCTACTTGCAGCCCAAGTTAAAGCCGTGTCACCATCTTTATCAACATGATTAATAACCTGATCAGTCATTTTAGGAATTAATAACTCACAAACCTTTTCTAAGCCATAAGCTGCAGCAAAAGTTAAAGCTGTCCAGTCATCATT
The DNA here is from genome assembly GCF_000012385.1 of Rickettsia bellii RML369-C. Lineage (NCBI taxonomy): Bacteria > Pseudomonadati > Pseudomonadota > Alphaproteobacteria > Rickettsiales > Rickettsiaceae > Rickettsia > Rickettsia bellii. The sequence continues at coordinate 993,970 of NC_007940.1, read as the reverse complement.
GTTAACTTTGCTTAACTCGGCTGTATCCATATGTACGATTAAGTTTTGTGCTTCTGCTTCATTTCTTGCTTCTATTGCCTCTATTAACTTCTCATGTGATGTTTTTGTTGTGGTTAATTTAAGATTTGTTTGAATTTCATTTTGCTTAGTTGCTTCTATAGTAGTTAGTAAATCACACATATTTTTAAAACCTTTATTCCTAGCTATGCTTAATGCTGTATTGCCATCACTATTAACATGATTAATAGCTTGATCAGACATTTTAGGAATTAAAGCCTCGCAAACTTTTTCTAGTCCTGTATATGCAGCCCAAGTTAAAGCCGTGTTACCATCTTTATCAACATGATTAATAGCCTGCTCTGACATTTTAGGAATTAAAGCCTCACAAACCTTTTCTAAGCCATAAGCTGCAGCAAAAGTTAAAACTGTCCAGCCGTCGTCAACTTTGCTTAATTCGGCTGTATCCATATGTACGATTATAAGTTTTGTGCTTCTGCTTCATTTCTTGCTTCTATTGCCTCTATTAACTTCTCATGTGATGTTTTTGGAGTTTGAAACCAGCTAAACAACCAACTAAACATAATTATATCCTTATTAAATTCTATAAATTTTAATATTTTGTTAAAAAATATATAAATTAGATAATAAGAAGAAGTTTTAAGAATGCAATAGAAATTTAACTAATGATATAAATTAATGACTTAGAAGTAATTTGAGAAATGTAAGGATTAGTATAGGATAAAGGGAGATAATAAAGAGTTTTAATAATTAAAAATAATTACTACTTATAATTATAACAATATATTTAAGGAATTTTTATTAAGATGTAAATATAGAGAGTATTTTAGGCAGAGCGAACAACCGCTGCTGTAGCTGTTTCGTTCAAAAACAATGACTGCTCCACATTACGGCGTCTAACCAAGCCTTGCAGTGTGTAACCATAATACCAAATAGTTTATTATTGTAAGGGTGTTAAGTAGTTTTCAAATTGTTGTTGCGAGGAGGTATTGTTGCGTGGATCATTTTCCTTTGTCATCCCGTAATGGCATTGTTGCGTGGTTTCGATGTCATTCCGTTGATCGCAGGAATCCAGTAATAAAAAAACTTAAATACGTTAAACCTCTAGCACTAAAAGCTCAATTCATTTCGCTTTTTTCTGGATCCCGTGGTCAAGCCACGGGATGACATCGAGGGTGCTTTTCGATCCACGCGGGCAATGCATCCCGTGATTTATTCACGGGATTCAAAAAAACAACTTTTAATACTAATAATTTTAATATTTTTAACTGGATCCCGTGGACCAAGCCACGGGATGACAAAGGAAAAACTGATCCATGCGTGCAATGCCGTCAGTGGCACATTGCAATATTGATAGATTCAGTATTTGCTAACCTGACGCTAAAACCCGAAAAGCTTGATTATACCTTGCGTCCGCCGTTTGATGTGTTTGTAAAGATACCAGAAACTAAAGAGTGGTGGAGGCAAAGGGAATCGAACCCTTGACCCTCTGCGTGCAAAGCAGATGCTCTACCCCTGAGCTATGCCCCCAATATGTGACTTATTATATAAGTTACTGAAGTGAAATTGTTATATTTGTAAGTAATTAAATCAAACTAAGCTAAATTTTTGACTAAGTTCCAAGGTAGCACTTGCCCATTATTTCCTAATACCAAATCTCCGGAAGATTTGATTTCAGCAGCTAAAAAAGAAGAACCTTGTTGAGGGATATATTTTGATGGTATAATCTCTTCGCCTTTATAAAAATGTACTTTAGCTGATTCCCTAGCGGTTGGGTTGTTTTTAGAAGCAGTTTTTGCTTTAGACATAGCTTAATAATTTTTTAACTTAAATTAGATTTTGTAGAATATAATTTTTTTTTGCCAATTTGTCAATAGTTGCTTAACTTAAAAGATATATTATTTTGAAATTAGACTGCATCATTGCGAGGAAATTAAAAATTTTTTATTATTTTCTGGATCTAGTTAGCAAGCCACGGTATTGTAAGAAAAGAAAGTGATATAATATAAGTTATAAATGTAATATAAACATTTATAAGAGAGTGTTAATACCCTATATAATGATATAGGGTATTAAGCGGGCGTAAGCGACCGTCACGGTATAGTAGGTTTTATACGACCGGAGTCATCAAGGTACTATAGCCCGACTCTCGAGAAGTTTGAATAGTTGGAAGGGATGCGATAAGCACGCCCGATTACAATCCTAAACAATATAAAATCTCGAGGTACATATGATAAAATATCACAAACATATAGGAATTGATATAGGAAAATATAATTTTGTAGTAGGAATAGAGGGCATAAAAGATACAAAAGAATATGAGAATACAAGTTTCGGTATATTTGAATTTATTAATGATAATAAGGATATTTTAGCAAACTCTCTAACTGTAGTTGAAACAACAGGCGGATATGAACTAGAGTTATTGTATAGCTTATGTGAAAGAGGTTATGTAGTACATAGAGCAGATGCAAGAAAGGTAAAGAATTTTATCAGATCATATGGTAATAGTGCAAAAACAGATAAGTTAGATGCTAAAGCATTAGGATTATATGGTAAGGAGCGAGCAGATAAGCTTGAAGTATTTAAGCCTGAATCAAAACAAAATATACAATTATTTCGGTTAGTACAAAGACGGAATGATTTAAAGCAAATGTTAGTTGCCGAAAAGAATAGATTACAACAAGCAAATACAGATAAGTTTGTTAAAAATAGCTGTATAAATATGATAGATGTTTTAAGTAATCAAATTACAGAGATTACTAATCAGGTAGAAGTGATTATATCATCAGATCAGCTGTTAAAAGCAAAGCATGAGATATTGAAAGAGATAAATGGCATTGGTAATATAGTTGCTTTTGAGTTATTAATATTATTACCGGAGTTAGGGAAGTTAACAAGACGGCAGATTGCTTCTCTTGCAGGGCTTGCTCCAAAAGCTAATGATAGTGGTAAATATCAAGGATATAGAAAGGTAGGACATGGTAGAGCAGGAGTCAAGCTATACTATTCCTTGCTGCTATGTCAGCCCGTAATAGCAAGACTTCTGGTTTAAGACTCTTTTATGAGCGACTCATTAACAATGGTAAAAAGAAAATGGTCGCTCTTACCGCTTTAATGCGTAAAATTATTGTCATCGCTAATGCTAAATTAAAATCTCTTCTTTTTAATTTAAAACATAGTTGATGACACATAACTACTTCTTAGCTTCGTTATTTGCAGCTGGAGGTAACATAATTTTTAAATCAGCTTTAGCTTCTAAATCGCTAATATATTTTTTCAGTATTTCTGCTGCTAATACATTATCGATAGTCATTTTAGCTTCTTCTTTAGTTGGGATAGGTACAGGTTTTTTCTCAAGAACCTTAATGATATGCCAACCATAGTCAGTTTTTACTGGTGTTGAAACTTCGTTTACTTTTAAAGCAAAAGCTTTATTTTCAAACTCAGGCACTAACTGTCCTGGTTGATTTAATAAAATGTAACCGATTACGCCACCATTTGTAGCAGAAGCTTTATCAAGAGAAGATTCTCCTGCAAGTTTAGCAAAATCTGCACCTTTGTTTAATTTATTTTTTAAATCATTAGCTTCTTTTTCAGATTTAACTAAAATGTGAGCAACTTTTATTTGTTCTTTACCTTTTAGGCTAGTTACATATTTATTATATTCATCATCAAACATCTTATCAGTAAGATTAGATTTTACATAATTTTCTAATAATTCTTTTTGAGCTAATTGATTTTTTGCATTTTCAAGCTTTTCTTGGAATTCTTTAGAAGAGGTAATGTTTGATTTCTCAACTTCTTTCTTTAATAAAATATTATTAACATAAATTCTTATCAATTTATCTTGATCCTGTGGTGGGAAATCGTCAAAATTTTTGATAGTTTCACCTGAAGGAAGATTAAGTTGTGGTTTAAATTCTTTCATTATTTGTGATTCTCTTACTTCACCACCTGTGTAAGTAGCAACTACTCTGTCTGAGTTATCTGCAAAAGCTATACTAGAAAGCATACTAACGGATAAAAGTACAATTGATAGTTTTTTCATTATTTATGACTCATAATTTGTTAAATATAAGTTTAAATCCTATAAAAATAATAAATACCCGTCAACAGCTATTTTATAATATTTATTAATAATTATTTACGGATTATTCTGCAACAGAGTTGTTTGAAATAAATATATAAAGACATAAATATATAACTAATTGATAATTTTATAAAATAGCCTATATTTATATGTACAAAAATATGTTTAAGGATTTTGATGTTTTCTATATTGAAAAAAATTTTTGGTACGGCAAATGATCGTACGATAAAAAAACTATTTTCTGACATTGCAAAAATTAATTCGCTTGAACCTGCGATTCAAAAATTATCAGATGAAGAATTAAAAAATAAGACTGTAGAATTTAAGAAAAAACTTAAAAATGGTGCTACTTTAGATGATATAGCATATGAAGCATTTGCGGTAGTTAGAGAGGCTTCGAGAAGAGTATATGGAATGCGTCATTTTGATGTGCAGCTTATAGGTGGTTTGGTATTACACAGAGGAATGATTACCGAGATGCGTACAGGGGAGGGCAAAACCTTAGTTGCAACACTTCCTGCATATTTAAATGCTTTAGCTGAGAAAGGTGTACATGTCGTAACAGTTAATGATTATCTTGTTAGCCGTGATTCCGCTTCCATGGGCAAGATTTATAATTTTTTAGGTTTATCAGTTGGATGTATTGTTGCTGGCATGACAGATGAAGCTAAGCGAGAAGCCTATAATTCTGATATTACATATGCCACAAATAACGAGCTTGGCTTTGATTACTTAAGAGATAATATGAAATATAGCTTGCAGGAGCGAGTACTTCGTCCTTTTAACTTTGCTATTATCGATGAAGTAGATTCGATTTTAATAGATGAAGCAAGAACTCCTTTGGTTATTTCTGGTCCAGTTAATGATAATTCAGAATTATATGGTAAAGTCGATAAGCTTGTACGCATGCTTAATGTAAGTGATTTTGAAAAAGATGAAAAATTAAAAACTATCAATTTAACGGAAAGCGGCATTAGTCATGTAGAATCGCTTTTAAGTCAAGCGGATATTATAAAGCCCAATTCTGGTTTATATGATTTTGAAAATTTAAGCCTAGTACATTACGTTAATCAAGCCCTCAGAGCCCACAACATGTTTATGATCGATGTAGATTATTTAGTACGTGATGGTAAAGTAATGATCATAGATGAGTTTACAGGACGGGTAATGGAAGGGCGTAGATATTCTGAAGGGCTACATCAAGCGTTAGAAGCAAAAGAAAACGTAAAAATCCAAAACGAAAACCAAACGCTTGCATCTATTACCTTCCAAAATTATTTTCGTAATTACCCTAAATTATCAGGCATGACTGGTACAGCTATGACCGAAGCACCAGAGCTAAAAGATATATATAATCTTGATGTAGTAGCAGTACCGACTCATAATAAAGTTACAAGACGTGATCTTGATGACGAAATTTATGGAAGCAAAAAAGAAAAATATGATGCTATTTTAAAGCTAATTAAAGATTGTTATGATCGTGGTCAGCCGGTGCTTGTCGGTACTGTAAGTATAGAAAAGTCAGAAGAAATTTCTAATGTTCTAAATAAAAACAAAATACCGCATAAAGTATTAAATGCTAAATTCCATGAGCAAGAAGCATTTATTATCGCTCAAGCAGGTAGATTTAAAGCAGTAACGATTGCAACTAATATGGCAGGGCGAGGTACTGATATTATGCTTGGCGGTAATCCTGAAATGCTGATAGAGCAGATAGATAGAAAATCTTTAACTAATGCTGCTTATAAAGAAAAAGTAAATGAGATAAAAGCTCAAACAGCTGAAGAGAAAAAGCAAGTAATTGCAGCAGGCGGGTTATTTGTAATAGGTACAGAACGTCATGAAAGCCGTAGAATAGATAATCAACTACGTGGTAGATCAGGTAGGCAAGGTGACCCAGGTAATACTAAATTTTTCTTATCGCTTGATGATGATTTAATGCGTATTTTTGCCTCAGAACGTATTTCAGGAGTGCTTCGGACGCTTGGCTTAAAAGATGGCGAGGCAATACATCATCCAATGATTAGTCGATCACTCGAGAAAGCTCAGCAAAAAGTCGAGGGGCATAACTATGAAATACGTAAAAATTTATTACGTTTTGATGATGTGATGAATGATCAGCGTAAAATAATATATGAGCAAAGAACTGAAATTATTAAATCTAAAGATAGTTATGACTTCTTAAGTAGTACTACTGAGGAATTAGCTAAAAAAATAGTGCTAACTTTTATGCCAGCGGGCTCTTATAGAGAAGATTGGGATATAGAGAATTTAAGCGTAGAACTACACCGCACTTTTGCTATAAAGCTTGATCAAAATCTGATAAGCAAAAATGATGTAACAGAAGAAGAAGTTACAAAAATTGTTATTCAAACAGCGGATAGTATATATAAATCTAAGGAAGAAGCATATAGTCCTGACTTAATGCATAATGCTGTAAAATATATTTTATTAACTACTCTTGATCAGGTTTGGAAAGATCACTTGCATAGCTTGGATCACTTAAGACAAGGTATATCTCTTAGAGCTTATGCCCAAAAAGATCCTTTAAGTGAATATAAAAGAGAGGCATTTAATTTATTTGAGCATATGCTTAATAATTTAAAAGAACTCTTTATTCAAACAGTCTACCACTTCCATATTGACTTAAAGCATATTCAAAAAGAAGATATATCTCTTGAAAATAAAAAGCTGCAAAATAATATGCATGAAAGCCGTGAAGATCCGGCATTTAGTAAGTATAATGCAGGTAGTAACTTAGAAACTGATCTTAGACCTGTCATATCACGCATTAACCCAGAGGATAGAGATCCTAAAAATCCTACAAGCTGGGGCAAGGTATCTAGAAATGAGCTATGCCCTTGTGGTTCAGGTAAGAAATATAAATATTGCCACGGACTAAACGAGTAGGAAATAAACACTTCTATCTAAGTAGGCTTTGCCTGTGTGGATCATTTTCCCCTGTCATCCCGTGAATAAATCACGGGAAGCATTGTTGCGTGATTCCGATGTCATTCCTGCGTAGGCGGGAATCCAGGAATAAAAAAACTTAAATACGTTAAGCCTCTAGCACTAAAAGCTCGATTCATCTCGCTTTATGTTAGATCTAGTTCCCAAGCCACGCTATGATATGACACCGATGAAGTTGCTGATATTACTGCTTCAAATTATCAACTTTACTCTATGGAAACATTTGAGCAAGGCAAGAAAATTCAAAAATTAAAAAAACAACGCTTAACTATAAATGAAATAAAAAATAAACTATAAAAATGTCAAATAAATTTAAATTGAGGGTTGACTAATTAATAATTTTATCTATAGTTTACTTATCTAATAGTATTTGAACTCTACTATTAATATAAACTAACTCCAAGTATACGCTTTATGCTGGGAATCTGCTATTATAATTATTTTTAAAATAAGAAGTATAGCGGAAGTTGTTATATTAATGGCTGAGCTTAATTCCCAGCACCTTATCCCTATTGTTTATTCAATTACATTTTAAGCCTAAAAAGATATTAGTGTTAGGTTCAATTTATTAGAAGTATAGTGACCCTAATAGTATTCTTGAGAAGATTTTATGATTTTTAGTATTTTCTAAAAAATCTGTACGCATCTGAAAAAGTTATTACTCCGATAGTTTTAATTCTTTAGCTCTAATAATAGAGTTATTATTTTTTCGAGCATTAGCTTTTATCTTTTTTATTTTCTTTTCCCAATTAATATAATAATAAGTTTTAAAACAATAAGCAGAAAATTCTAAGAATCTGTTTTCATCTTTTGTTAATTCAATTAATTTTATATTTGATTGATCTCTTTCATATGTCGCCACAATAATTAGCTTTGCGGTAATTAAAGTACCAAGCACAGCCCACATTATCGTATTTTCAACAGTATTAAGTATATCTTCATCTATTATGACAATAATGGGTTTATCTGGATGTTTAATTACAGTGTAAATTAACGTAACAAAAGCTTTGTAGTCGTAATAGTTCTTAGCTTTGATAATTTTTATTAGGGTAAGATTTGATTTTTTGCAGCTTAAATTTGTATCATAGGAGATTTTTTCGCTTTTTGTATTATAAGGAGGCAATAAGAATAGTATGGCTTTAGAGGTATGGTTAATTTGATTTAGCATATTATTGCTCCCAGTTATAACTTAATTGATTTAAGTTTTAACCACCAATGAGTATAAACTTTGGTGGTTGGGGAGTTCAAAAAAACTGCGACTAACAGCTCACAATAGGTTTTAAGCTTAAGGTAGTACCTTAAGCTCTGGACATGCCTATAGTCATCCCCAACCATAAGTGTTGAGGATTGCATCATAATAATGGCTGATGCATGTGCCATAATCGCAAGGAGGTTTCTAAGCCCCAAAATAGCATTACTGCTATTTCAGTTAAAATTTATACCTAACTATCTGAAAAAGTCAACGGATTTAAGTTTTGTTAGTAAGTAGATTATATGTTATTCCTTGCATAAAGCGTGCATGCGTGGCTCATTTCTTCCTGTCATCCTGTGGCGGTATTGTTGCGTAGATCGAAAAGCACTTTAGGTGTCATCCCGTGATTTATTCACGGGATCCAGTTAAAAATATCAATAACATTGATATTTTTAGTTGTTTTTTCTGGATCTAGTTCCCAAGCCACGGTAGGCATTGTTGCGTGGATCGAGAGTCGTCATTGCGAGCGAATGAAATGAGCGTGGCAATCCAGAAAAAATAATAAAAAACGCTATAAATTAGCATTTTTTATACTTCCTTGCTTCGTCAATTACTTCGTAATTTCCTTAGCTCAGACGGCAAAACTGATCCACGCAACAATGCTGGCTTGGTAAAACGCAGGACTATAGAGCGGTCATTGTTTTTGAGCGAAACAGATACAGCAGTGGTTATTAGCTCTGCCTAAAATACTCTCTATATTTATATCTTGGTGAAAATTTCTTAAATATTCTTGTTATAATTATAAGTAGTAATTATTTTTAATTATTAAAACTCTCTATTATTTCCCTTTATCCTATACTAATCCTTACATTTCTCAAATTATCCTAAGTCACTAATTTATATCTTTGGTTAAATTTCTATTGCATTCTTAAATCTTCTTATCTAGATTCTTCCCATAGCTCATTTTTAACAAAATATTAAAAATTATAGAATTTGATAAGGGTATAGTTATGTTTAGAGGACAGTTTCAAACTCCACAAGAAATATCAGCAGCAAAAACATCACATGAAAATTTAATAGAATTTGTAGAAAAAAGAGGATTAAAGCAAAGAGCAGATAACTTAAGACATCATGGTACTATGCTTAATCTTCATGAGAACCAAATAGACGATGCTGGAGCAAAAGAATTAGCTGCTGCCCTTAAAGCTAATAACCATTTAACTATGCTATTCCTTCAAGGAAACAATATAGGCAATACTGGAGCAAAATACATCGCTGAAGCACTTAAAGCTAATAACCATTTAACTGAGCTTTATTTTTCAAATAACAATATAAACAATAACGGTGCAAAGTTCATCGCTAAAGCACTTAAAGATAATGACTCTCTAACTCATCTTGACCTTTCAGGAAACAACATAAACAAGGCAATATTAGAAACAATTAATGAGTATTTACAAAGAAATAAAACTATAGCAGAGAAAAAAGCACAGAACTTAAATACAGAAAAGGAGGTAGAAAAGAAATATGAAGAACAGCAAAAACAAATACTTTCGGAAAATAACGAATTTGCCGAAACAGTAAATAAATTTTTTCACGATCCTACCTCTGTCAGTCTTTGTTATCAAATAATAACAGATGATTTTGCTCAATTGGTTGCAGATAAATTAAAGATTAACAAGACAATTACCGCTATCGATTTTATGGGTAGCACTATAAGTGACCAAGGTATAAAAATTATTACTGAAGCCCTAAAAGCAAGTACACAACTAAAGAAACTTGATTTTAGCGGATGTGATTTAGGTAATCAAAAAATATCAGTATTAGCCGAAGTTTTACAACTTAATACTCTTACTCATCTTTGCCTTAATACGAATTATATAGGGACTGTAGGAATAAAAGCAATTATTGAAGCTTTAAAAGAAAATACTACCATTACACATATAGATTTAGAGCAAAATAATATAGATCAACAGAGTCAAATTATAATTGAGAAATACTTACAGCGAAATAAAAACATAGAAAAAACGGATGATAAATTTCAAAAGTTAACGGATGACTTAAACGATAAAATATCTAATAATGCTACTATTAATGTTAATGATAAAACTAAAATAGCAGAACAATTAAAGAACATTGCATGTAAAGCTAAGCTTCTAATTAATAAAGTCGATATAGAACAAGTAACAAATAACCTACAAGACCTTTTAAGTAAAAACAAAATTACCAAAGGAAATATTATAGATTTAGAAGATGAGATTAATGCAATAATCGACCACCAAAATATAGCTGACGATATTAGCATTTCAGGGTCAAGTGGTGATAGTAGTTTTATATAGATTAGAAAAATATTGCTTTTTATTTCTGGATTTCCACTTTCGCAGGAATGAAATCGTATATAGGAATAATATTGAAGACATGCAATAAAGCCAATTTTTCCTTGTAATAATGACTCTAGGACTACACCCTGCCTAATTCTAATTATTGTATAGTGCTAGCTTTGATTAGTTCCTTAAATAAAGTCAAGTCTATGCCATTATCATTGACATATTCAGGATGCCACTGTACGCCGATAAGAAATTTATGGCTTGTTGATTCTATTGCTTCTATAATCCCGTCTTCTGCTTTTGCTGATATAATAAGATTATTACCAATTTGTTTAATAGCTTGATGGTGAGTTGAATTAACCATTGTGTCCAGCTTATTATTTGCCATTCTAGCAAGCTTAGTATTTGGCTTTATACTAATTGCATGCGAGACTATATCTTTAGGATGAGGCTGGGTATGGTTTATGATTATAGGCTGTTTTGTCTCTTCAATATAATCTGGAATATGCTTAATAAGAGTGCCACCTAGAACAACATTTATTAGTTGCATTCCTCGGCATATTCCTAAAACAGGTATATTTTTTTCTAACGATTTCTTTAAAATTAATATTTCAAAATTATCACGCTCTTCATTAGAAATTACTACATCTTCAGCATATTCAGGCTCATAAAATTTAGGGTGTATATCTTCATCACCGCCAGGTAATATAACACCATCAATAAAATCCATGAGATGATCTATTGTTTCAGCTTGGTATGGCAGTAACATAGGGACGCCGCCGGCTTCGATTATTGCATCGGTATAATTCTTACGTAATGCATACCAAGGAAAAGCGGCATAGCTATATTTCTCACAATTTTGAGCTAAATCAGGAGTAATTCCTATTATAGGTTTTCTATTCATATTTTTTATATAGAAATAATAAAATTAAGTTTCTGATCATGTAATTCAACAGGAAAGTTATCTATAACTTGTTCTTTTAAACAAACACCGACAGTTAATATATCTTTATTATTATTTAGGTATCGATCAAAATGTCCTTTACCATAACCAAGTCTATAGCCATCTTTACTAAATGCCAGACCTGGGACAATTATCAATTCTGGTTTATAGAAATCATTATTTATCGGTTCTAAAGTTTTAAAACTCCCTAAAACTAGTTCATCATTATAATTATAAGCACAATAGTTTATTTCATTATTTATAATTTTAGGCAGAAAAAATTTTATTTCATGATGAATATTTAATATTTCAAGGAGGTTAATTTCATATTTTAGTGGATAATATATTCCCACATGCTTTACTTTTAACTGTTTTAATAAATTACTGACTTGATTTAGTAAAGAAGTTTTTATTAAATCAGAATTTATTTTATCTATATTTTTTGTTAAAAACTCTTTGAAATACAAGCGTAACTCTTGTTTAGTCATTACGACTTTACTACTTGTGTATTAAACACTAAATCATGAAGCATCTTATTATCTTCTCTCATAATCATCATAATAATGCTTATTACAAAAAGTATACCAGTTAAATTAATCACATAAAAAGCGATAAATCTAATAAATGCTTCACTACCTTTAAGAGTAGTTCCATCTTGATGAACTACTTTTAAATCTAGTAATTTTTTCCCAATAGACGCTTGTATTTTTGAAGATTCTAAGTAAGAAAAGTAAACTCCTGAAATGATAAAAAATAAAGCAATTTCTATTATAGTGTCTCTTGCAAATGCTATAGTCAATGATAGCAACATTCCAATTATAATTTTATCAATCAAGAAAGCAAATAATCTTCTGAGAATCATAAATTATTCCTCAATATGCGGTGGTGTTTCAAATGTATGAAATGGAGGAGGGGAGGTAAGTGTCCACTCAAGCGTATCAGCTCCATCACCCCAAGGGTTATTTGGGCAGTCTTTGCCATATTTCAACGTATAGAAAACGATAAACACGAAATATAAAGCAGCTGCCATAGAAATCCCTGCCCCTATCGATGAAACCATATTCCAACCGGCAAAAGCTTCAGGGTAGTCTGGTATTCTTCTTGGCATACCTGCAAGCCCTAAGAAATGTTGCGGAAAGAAAGTTAGATTAACACCGACAAAAGTAATCCAGAAATGGATTTTGCCTAAGATTTCGGGATATTGCTTGCCTGATATTTTACCGAACCAATAATAAAAGCCGGCAAATGCAGTGAATAAAGCACCGAGCGACATCGTATAATGGAAATGTGCCACAACATAATATGTATCGTGCAGAACTCTATCAAGTGCCGAGTTTGATAAGATTATGCCAGTTACGCCGCCAATCGTGAATAATATAATAAATCCTATAGAGAATAGCATAGGCGTTGGGAAAGTAATCGATCCACCCCACATAGTTGCGATCCAGCTAAATATTTTGATACCTGTTGGAATTGCGATAATCATTGTTCCGGCAGTAAAATATATAAGTGCGTTGTAAGAAAGCCCAACTGTAAACATATGGTGAGCCCATACAATAAACCCGACAAAGCCGATTATTACCATGGCTCCAACCATGCCTTGATAGCCAAATATTGGTTTACGTGAGAAAGTGGAAATAACTTGGCTTACAATACCAAAACCTGGAAGTATTACAATATATACTTCAGGGTGACCAAAAAACCAAAATAAGTGCTGAAATAATACTGGATCACCACCACCATCAGTTTTAAAGAAAGTAGTACCGAAATTACGATCGGTAAGTAACATAGTAATAGCTCCGCCAAGCACTGGCATAGCTAAAATTATCAAGAATGCAGTAACTAAAATAGACCAGACAAATAACGGCATTTTGAATAGTCCCATCCCGGGTGCTCTCATATTAAAGATAGTAACGATTAAGTTGATTGAGCCAAGTATTGATGAAAGACCGGTTAAATGCAGACTGAAAATAGCCATATCAACCGCTGCTCCTGGATGTCCGCTTATACTACTTAAAGGAGGGTAGAGTGTCCAGCCTGTTCCTGGTCCGCCATCAACAAAAGCCGATCCCATAAGTAGGATGAAAGCCGGAACTAGCAGCCAGAAACTGATATTGTTGAGGCGTGGGAATGCCATATCAGGAGCACCTATTAGTAAAGGTACAAAGTAATTACCGAAACCACCGAACAAAGCCGGCATAATCATGAAAAACACCATAATCACCGCATGGGCAGTAATCAACACATTATATAGCTGGAAATCATGATTTAGGAAAGTACCACCCGGCATTGCAAGTTCTAGCCTAAACAGCAGCGAAAACAACCCGCCGACAATTCCGGCAAATATGGCAAATATGATATACATAATGCCGATATCCTTGTGATTAGTAGAAAACAGCCACCTCTTCCAGCCGTGCGGAGTGTGATGGTCATCGTGGTTTAGATCGTTAGTAGTTATATCCATAATTGTTATTCTGGTTGTGTTAAGTTTTTTTTAATTAAAACAATTCTATCTTAAAAATTAAGATTATACTTAAGTTTTACTTTTTTAAGATTATTTACATTTAATTTTAATATTTTCTCAAGCTTTATTTGATCCTTTGGTTTATTTTTAGTTATTATATAATTTATAAATGATGAGGTTCTTAAATGACTATAAGAATATTTTTTTAAAAATGTAATTGCTTTTATTCGTAATTTCGGTATCACAATTGCAATATCTTCTAAAAGCGATTCAGTATATATCCATTCACATCTTTCCGTAGAATATCTTGAAAATCTTCCAATGAATGGTAAAATAGCCTTAAAGTTTATCTTTCTAAATCTAAATACTATATAAGTAAGACCCTGAAAAGCTGCTATATTTATTTTTTCACTTTCATTTTTCCTAAGAAAGTATAAACATACTTCTAACGCTTCTTGATAACTTGAAGAGTTTTGACAAAAGCTTAGAATAAACTCTATTTTTTCTTCTTCATTATTTAAAGAGTATAGTAAATTTTTATCAGTAAATTTTTTTAATTTTTTATAAGTAACAAAATCAATATCATTATTGAAACATGTCAAGTAAATTTTTCTTCTCAATCTTGGAACTAGATGAGCAATATCACCCAAAGTATTCATGATTTCACTTAAAAAATATTTATACTTACTATCGCTTTTTAAATGCTTAAATAGTAAAGGTAAAATTAACTCGTCTTTAATGTTATAAAATCTATGAACTAGTATTTGTAAAGCTTGACTTGCAGCTATTTGTCTAAATTCTTCTGAAGCTTTTAAGTTTTTGGCCATATAGTCCATAGCGTCATCATAATTCTCATAATGTCCTATTTCTATAATATAGAAAAAAATCTTTTCTTCTTCAGGATATTTAGCCATATTAGGACGCTTTTTAAATTCTTCTTCGCTCATTACCATGATTCATTACCTACTGCATCATCACTATTTAGTATTTCTTGATGCTTATTAGAATCAGTTATATCGTTTAGTAATTTGTTTAATTCAGATATTTTTGTATCGATTATTTTTGGATTATGGATTTTCATAAAATTTTTAAATGTAATTATTTGTCATTTTGGCTTTGTTGCATGGCTTTGATGTCATTCCCGCATAGGCGGGAATCCAGAAAAAAGTTTGTCATACTAGCTCACTTGACCGCAGTATCTCAGGACACATTCTATGACACAAGATCCCGTGATAAAGTCACGGGATGACAATATAATTGACTGGATTCCCGCCGTTGCTAAGAATAACATATAAGGTGTTTTTCGATCCATACAACAAAGCCGGACAAGCTACGGTATGACATCAGGATAAAAACATAATTAATTAGCTGCCAATTTTGAATTCTCACCATTTGCGGCAACTTTATTCTTACTCGCAACCCAATTATCGAAATCTTCTTTGCTTACTACCTCTATAGCAATTGGCATAAAGCCGTGATTAATGCCACAAAGCTCGGAACACTGCCCATAATATACACCTTTTTTAGCGACTCTTGTCCATGTTTCATTTACTCTTCCGGGTACGGCATCTATTTTAAAACCAAGAGACGGAACAGCAAAGCTATGTATTACGTCACTGGCTGTAATTAAAAATCTAACTGTAGCATTCTCGGGTATTACTATTCTATTATCAACGTCTAATAATCTTTTTTGGTCAGGTTTTAGATTTTCATCTGAGATCATAACACTATCAAATTCTATATCATTATGATCAGGATATATATAATGCCAATACCATTGGTAGCCTACTACTTTAATAGTTAAATCCGCTTCCGGTATTTTTTCGGCATGACGCAATATTCTAAAAGATGGTACGGCAATAATTACTAAAATTATTATAGGTATTACAGTCCAAATTATTTCTATTAAAATATTATGCGAAAATTTTGCCGGTACTGGATTATTTCTTGCGTTAAATTTAATACATACAAAAACTAATAATCCTGCAACAAATAAAACTATAGCAGTAGAGATATAAAGTAAGAAATCGTGGAATTTATGTAACTCCTCCATGATCGGGCTTGCAGGTGGCTGAAATCCCATTTGCCAAGGCAAAGGCTCAGAAGCAAAGCAAAAGCTACTAAATAAAACTAAGCCAATTAAAGTAATAACATTCTTCATAAAGTACATAATACAAGTTATTTTTATATTAATATAAATGGATATGTATTTTAATTAAAGCAAAAATCGATAAATAAAATAAATTTTATATGCTATTAATTATGTTTGAGGTGGAAAATGTACCTATATCAGGGTGTTGTATTAAGTCTATAACTTCTATTACTTGAGCGTTTATTAATTTAGCTTGAGTTTGTTTATTTGCTAATTGAGGATCATGTTTTGTTACAGCAATTACAGAGGGGCAAATATTTTGCACTAATAATGCATAATCGTTAAAACCTTTTAACTCGGGTAACATAAGTACTTTATCAACAAATGTAAGGGAGCTTAAAATTTTTGCTCGTTGCATTTGATTATGAATAGGTTTTCGCTTTTTATATTTAATTATTGTTTCATCAGGTTCTAAAGCAATGATTAAATATTTACCTTGCTTTTTAGCTTCATGCAAAAACTCTAGGTGACCATAATGTAACACATCAAAACAACCTCCTACCAAAACTATTTTGCTATTTGGTAAACATTTTTTATTTGAAGAAATATTCTCATAATATTCTATTTTTAGTGATTTAACATCTTGATTATTAAACGAACAAGAAGTGAAGTTTGTAAGAATTAATAAAAATAGGAATAATCTAAACATAATTTTAATAACACAAAAAATATAAAATAAAAACAAAAAGTATTTTAAATAAAACGATTTAAAACTAAATTATTTTATAATTTTTTATTGTAATTTGTATTTATATAGTTCATATTAATAATAACGAAACCAAGATAACTTCTAAGTAATCAATGAAAAACGACACGCTATCTTACGATTTTGATGATGTATTATCAGTTCCTTATCTTAGTGCACGATTCAAAAAAGTTCTTACCTCTGTTTCCCTATTACTATTTATAGCATTAGTGATATTTGTCTCTTTTGCTGTTAATAACTATGTAAATGATACCTTATCTATAACATTAGTACATCCTGAGGCTGAAGAAGTTCAGGAAGCAATTTCGTTTAAAGAAGTAACCGTTAAAAAAGGCGATACTATAAATTCTATTCTGAGCGGTCAAAATATCCCAAGAAATGATATAGAAAAAATATTAAGCTTAGTAAAAGAAAATAAATTATTGCCATCACTTAAAATAGGGCAGCAAATTACTTTTGAATATGAAACAAAAATTACTGAAAATGATAATGAGGATTTAACTTCTGAAACGGTATTTCTTAATAAGATTATTTTAGCTATAGATAAACTTAAGACTATTGAAATAATAAGAAAGAATGATAATTTTAAAATTACAGAAATTATCGTGCCTTTAACAAAAACAGTGGCTAAGTCATCGGTAAATATTGAGTCAAACTTTATGTCTGCTCTTAAGAAGCTTGGTTTGTCAAACAATAATATAATAGAGCTGATTAATGCTTATGCTTATCAAATTGATTTTCAGCGTCAAATAAAAAGTGGTGATACTGCGACTGTTATAACAGAAAAATACGTAACGGAAGATGGTAAATTTTCTCATCACGGTAAGATTTTATATGTCTCGTTAAATCTTTCAGGAAAAGAATATAATATTTATCGCTATTCACATGATAATAATGTAAATAATCATGCATTTTTTTCTGAAGATGGTAAAAGTGTAAAAAGAAGTTTGCTTAGAACTCCTTTAAAAGTTATAAAAGTTTCTTCACAATATGGTATTAGGAAGCACCCTATACTTGGTTATACCAAAATGCATAAAGGGGTTGATTTTGCAGCACCGACTGGAACACCTATATATTCAGCGGGTAATGGTGTTATTACTGAAATAGGTTGGAAATCAGGTTATGGGAAATTTATCCAGATAAAACATAGCGGTACGTTATCTACTGCCTATGCTCACGCATCAAATTTTGCTAAAGGCTTAAAAGTAGGAAGTCTAGTAAAACAAGGTGATATCATAGCATATGTCGGAAGTACTGGTAGAGCTACGGGACCGCATTTACATTATGAAGTTAAAATTGATGGTAAGCATGTTAATCCTATGTCCGTTAAAACAACACCAGGTGTAGAATTAAGCGGAAAAAAATTAGAAAAATTCAAGCAGTTTAAGAAAGAAGTTAAAACCTTGAATGTTAAGCTTGATAAAGATTTGCAGGCTAATAAAGTAGCTGAAGTTTCGGTGTAATGTATACTCGGTGAATTTCAAAAATTGGCATCGTCGTCTTTGTAAGCCCTCAGCTGCTCACGTATTAAGTATACGCTCCGCACCTCGGCTTACAGTCTCCTTGCTCTTTTTGAAATTGACCTTCGTATAATCAACTTTTTATTTATTAGATATATGAAGTCATTGTAATTGACTAAAAGGAGTGTTGTAATCTAATTTTATTATCCTAGAATTGCTTAGTCAAAACTTACAATTTTCTTCGAAATGACTAAGGTTTCTTCCCGTTCCCTTATAAAAATCCCTAAATAATTATGATTCTATCATTTAAAAAACTATATCTAACATTTGCTCGTAGTAGCCGTATTATAATAACATTAGTGATTATTGATCAATTGACTAAATGGTGGTTTATCAATAATCTAAGATGGAAGCCTGGCTTGACCTTAAAGGTCACTTCTTTTTTAAATATGGTTTATACTTGGAATTATGGTATTAGCTTTGGTTTAATGCGTGATTATTACCAATATAGTAATATTGTGTTTTTAATAACAAATACGATTATTGTTTGTTATTTATATTATTTAATGATGAGTTCTAAAACCATAGGGGGTTTTGCTGGTTATAGCTTTGTAATTGGTGGTGCTATCGGTAATTTAATTGATAGATCCTTTCGAGGAGCAGTTTTTGATTTTATACATTTCTATTATCAAGATTATAGCTTTCCAGTATTTAATCTAGCTGACTGTTTTATTACACTTGGAGTAATTATCTTAGTGGAAGATTATTATAGTGCTAAAAAAAATATTGAAGAAAAAGCTAAAGAGAATTATGATAAAGCCCAAATTGAGGCTATGGCTGAAAAGATTCGTAATGCTCCACAAGGCGATAACGATAAAATATAATCTAAATAATCTATAAGGTATTAAAGTGAGAAAAGTTTTTTTATTATTTACTGTTTTATTAATTACTTCTGCATGTAATAAAAAATTAAAAGAAACTGTAGGGATATCAACAGCTGGTCCTAATGAGTATCAAGTTCAGCGTAGTAAGGCTTTAGAAGTACCGCCTCATTATTATTTACCTGTTCCAACTAACAATCAAGCAGTTTATAATAATGTTAATGATCAGGTCAACCTTAATGAGGGTGAGCAAGCATTGATGCAAGACATGAATTAAACTAAACTGTATAACTCAATTATAACTAAATAATTTATGAAGCAAAAAACAGTTAAGATAGAAGATAGTTATAATTTTAAGAAAACTATAGTAGAATTAGTTACCCAAAAAGCTTTATTTGAAAAAATTAAAGTAATATCATTATTTAGTGGATGCGGTGGTTTAGATTTAGGTTTTGAAGGAAACTTTAATATTCATGAATCTTGTATAAAAGATGATGATTTTATTAAATCTAAAAATGGTAATACCGTAATATTGAAAGATAATCCTTTTGAGATAGTATTTTGCAATGATATAATGCAAGAAGCTAAAGTTGCATGGGAAGCTAATTTTTCTAATAAGTTAGAATATTCAACAAAATCAATTAGAGAGTTAAAAGGATATTTATTACCTAAAGCAGATTTAGTAATAGGTGGATTTCCTTGTCAAGATTTTTCTTTAGCTGGAAAAAGAGCCGGATTTTCTTCAGAAAGAGGGTGACTTTATCAAGAAATGGCTAGGATTATAAGAGAAGTTAGACCAAAAGCTTTTGTTGCTGAAAATGTTTATGGGTTATTATCTATTAACGGAGCAATTGAAACTATTAAAAAAGAATTTGAAAATGGTGGTTATAAGGTTTTTCATTATCCCGTAGAAGCTCAACAATATGGTGTCCCTCAGACTAGAAAAAGAGTATTTTTTATTGGGATTAAAGAAAGTGATTTAAAAAGAAAAATTGATGAAAAAGAATTTTTACCGAAACCTAGTCATTTTGATAAAGCGGTAACTTTAAATCAAGTTTTTAAAAATCTACCAGAACCTAATGAGTCTAGTGATCCAGATCAAAAATCTTACTCAAAAGCAAAATTCTATGGTTTAAATTGTCAAGGAAATAAATCAGTTGATATAAATAAGCCAGCTCCAACAATTAGAGCAGAACATCACGGTAATATAGAATTTAGAAGGTTAGAAAATAATGGTAATGGTAACGATAGAAGGTTGACTGTTAGAGAAGCGGCTATTATACAAACTTTTCCTACATCATTTTCTTTTATTGAGAAAAATGGTAAAAAACTACTTTCTCAGTCAGCTTCATATAAAGTTATAGGAAATGCTGTTCCTCCACTTCTTGCATATCACTTTGCAAGAAAGCTTGGTAAATTATGGCATGATATTTTTTAAAGTTATGGTGTATAATATTTTTGAGTTATTAGTAGAAAGTGCTATATCGACATTATTAGAGACTGTTAATAGAATAGAAAATGCACTAGAAACAAACCGAAGATTGGAAAAAGAGTTTGAACATCATGTGTTATTAGCTTTTAAGGGAGCAGGAAAAGAAAAAGGATTTGATTGTATACCATCATCAACTCATGGCTTTCCTGATATTATTTGTAAACATAAAGAAAGTGGTCTAAAATTTGGAGTTGAGGTCAAGACTGGTAAAACTTGGCAAACAAATGGAAACAGTATTTTTACACAAATAGGAGAGCAGGATTTAGATGAAATTATAGTGCTATTCTGTAAAACCACTAAGCCTATAGAAATTTCTTGGAAAAAATATGAAGATGCGGTAAATAGTATAGCAATAACTCATTCACCTAGGTATGTAATCAAAATGGATACTGAAAATGATAATACATTTTTTAAAAAAATGAATATTACATACAAAGAGTTTAAAAAAATGCAACTAATAAAAAGTTATTATCTTCTAAAAGAAAAAGGTGGTAGGCAATGGTGGATGTCTAAAGATAAATAATTTTTAGAACATAAATTATGACTATCCATAAAAAACAAAATATAGGTGTTTTTGGGTTTGGTAAAACCGGTATTTCGGTTTATGAAGAGCTGCAAAGCAAATGCAATATAATTGCCTATGATGATCTAGAAGTAAATAGGAATAAGTTTGAGGAATTATTCAGTAAAAATTATATTATTCCTATATCTGATATAAAATGGCAAAATTTAGATAAAATTGTATTAAGTCCTGGAATTCCTCTAACACACGAAATAGTCAAAATCGCAAAAAATTTTAATATCCCGATCACTTCCGACATAGATTTATTTTTCGAAAAATCTAAAGGTTTAAACCTCCTAGCTGTGACTGGTACAAACGGCAAAAGTACTACCACTGCTTTAATTAGTCATATCTTAAGTGATAATGGTTTAGATTATCCGGTAGCTGGTAATATCGGTGTTCCAGTTTTGCAAGCTAAAGCAAGTAAGGGTGGGTATGTGCTTGAGTTATCTTCCTTTCAGCTAGATTTAGTGAAAACTTTTGCTGCTAAAATAGCAGTGCTTCTTAATATTACTCCTGATCATTTAGATAGGCATGAAAATATGGAAGGTTATATTACAGCAAAATCTAAAATTTTTGATCGAATGGATAAAGATAGTTACGGGATAATTAATATTGATAATGATTATTGCCATGAAATTTTTACAAATCTACAACAAAAACATCATATTAAATTAATCCCTTTTTCAGTTACTAAAATTCTTGAAAAAGGTATATCAATAGTTAATGATATAATTACCGATAATTTCTTTGAGCATATTAGTTTTAAACTAATATCTAATAAGAGTCTGCAAGGAATTCATAACAGCGAGAATATTGCAGCAAGCTATGCAGTTGCTAGAATAATAGGTCTTGAGCCTGTAAAAATTATCGAATCTATAAGTAGTTTTCAAGGACTGCCGCATAGGATGCAATATCTAGGCAATATAGATGATATAAATTTTTACAATGATAGTAAAGCATCGAATGCTATAGCTGCCGTGCAATCAATTAAAGCTCTTGATAATATTTATTGGCTTGCGGGCGGGATTGCTAAAGAGGGTGGTATTGAGGAAATAAAACCTTATTTTAGTAAAATCAAAAAAGCTTATTTTTATGGGCAAGCTAAAGAAATGTTTGCAAATACTGCTAAAGATATAATAGATTTTGTTATATGTGATGATCTTAAACAGGCTTTTGAACTTGCTTATAAAGATGCTTGCAAGGATAACGAGAAAGAAAAGAATATTTTACTTGCACCTTGTTGCAGTTCATACGATCAGTTTAAAAATTTTGAAGAACGTGGTGAATTGTTTATTAGATTGTATAATACTCTTAATTTGTGCCTATGACAAAAATGCCTTATTAAAAAAATTAATTAGCTAAGTATTAATTTGTTAATATAATTTAATATTAAAATTATGTAATATATTAATAAGCAAGTTAATAATTTTATTAGCTTGTGATCTTAAAAGAACTATTTAAAAATTAAAAAAGAGGTTTTTTATGTTAGGATTTATTACAGCATTTTTTACGATTGAGAGTAGTAATACAAAAAATGATAAATCAATAAAAGGGAAAATAAAAAACGATGAAGCAATAGTAGACACATTCTTAAACATGAGTCTAGAAAGTATAGAAAAGACTTTCCCAAAGCCTTTCTCTTCTAGTACGCATGTAGAAAAAAAAGTAAATGTTGATGAAAATGATAACGGTATTTTTTCAACATTTTATAATACGGCAGTAAAATATGTATTGGATTTAGTAGCTCCAGTAGTACAATCGGTAGTACAATATGCTCGTGATTATATTGAAGGTGATTATAACAAATATACTCTCAAGATCATAGTGTGCAAGGATATTATAAACAAAATCATGACTCTGAAAACTATCTTGGTGAAAACTATTATGCTGAATTGACAGGAACTACAATAATTCCTATGCACAATAACTAAATTGTTCTACAAAAGCATTGTTTTATGCGGATACCTAATCGTCATTGTGAGGAGAGGTTTCGATTTGGTAATCTTATGAAAATGTCTTATAAGATTGCTGAATCGCTATGTTCTTAGCAATGACGTTTTATTATTTAACTGGATTACTCCGTAATTTTCTAGTAATGATGTTAAAACTGATCGATGCAACAGCATAAATAGAAATTACATAACTACAATATGAATAACGAAATATCAAATAATTTTATAAAATTATGGTGGCGTAGTACTGATCGCCAAATAGTTATTTCTTTAGTTATTTTATTTGCTTTTAGCTTAATGCTTGTAACTACTTCAGGTTCAGCGGTAGCAAGTAGAATAGGACTTGAAGAAAATTATTTTGCATCTAGGCAAGTATTTTATCTAACAGCTGCCTCAGCTCTTATATTGTTATTTTCATGCTTTAATAAAAAATGGTTAAAGCGTTTTGCCATATTGGGTTTTATAGCTAGTGTAATTTTATTGATCGCTGTTAAATTCTTTGGTTATGAAGTGAAAGGAGCAACTAGGTGGATTAATATTGCTGGCTTATCTATTCAGCCGTCAGAGTTTATTAAGCCATTTTTTGCTGTTGTTACGGGCTGGATATTATCGTTAAAATTTAATGATGATTTCCCAAGCTTTACAGTTTGTTCTATACTTTATTTTATTGTTGCTATTCTCTTAATCATTCAACCAGATTTTGGAATGCTTGTGATGATTACGGCAGTTTTTGGTATTCAGCTTTTTATTGCTGGTATGCCGATATTTTGGATTGTTCTAGCAGGTTTTTTAGGAATGATAGGAGTAACTATTGCATATTTTTGGTTACCGCACGTTACGCAAAGGATTAACTCGTTCTTAGATCCTGATAGTAGTGAGAATTATCAAGTTAGCAAGTCTCTGAAAGCTTTTGAGCATGGTGGTTTATATGGTAAAGGACCGGGTGAGGGGGCAGTAAAACAGGTTCTACCTGATTCACATACTGATTTTATTTTTGCTGTTGCTGGGGAAGAATTTGGAGCTATTATTTGCCTTATCGTTATAGGTATATTTGCGTTTATAGTACTTAGAAGTCTTGCTAAACTATTAAATGAGCAAGATAAATTCGTCCAATTTGCTGCTAGCGGTATTGTTGCGCAATTAGGGCTTCAGGCAATAATTAATATGGGCGTGACTTTGCACTTATTACCTACTAAGGGTATGACGCTGCCTTTTATCAGCTATGGCGGCTCTTCAACGCTTGCAATCGCTATAGCTACCGGTATGCTTCTTGGCTTTACTAAATACCGAACGCCGCTTGATTCCTATAAGATAAATAAAATAGAAATATGAAAAAGATAGTTTTAGTGGCAGGTGGAACAGGCGGTCATTTCTTCCCGGCAGTCGCTCTTGGGGAGGAGTTAATAAAAAGAAAATATGAAGTTCATTTTATTACTGATTTAAGGTGTGAGAAGTATATAAATCATGATGCAGGATTAATTTTTCATGTTATAGATTTAAAACGACCAAAAAATATTTTATTATTCTTGCCGCTATTATCGCTTGCTATTTTTAAAGCTATTAAATTGTTATTTAGCCTTTCTCCCTCTGCCGTAGTAGGGTTTGGTGGTTATCCGGTTGTTGCTTCAATGTTTGCAGCAATTTTTCTAAGAGTGCCGATTGTAATTCATGAGCAGAATTCTTATCTTGGAAAGGTTAATAGATTTTTTGCAAATTTTGCTAAGAAAATAGCAATTTCTTATAAAAATACTAAAAACTTGCCTGTAGTTGTAAAGAATAGAACAGTAGTTACTGGCGGGATAGTTAGAAAGAATATTAGAGGCTTGGATTCGGTGGTCAAGCGACGGAATGACAAAGACCGTACCTTTAAAATTTTTATCTTTGGCGGTAGTCAAGGAGCTAAATTATTTTCAGAGTTAATACCTGAAAGCATCAAAGCTTTAATGCAAAAGCAGCCAAATCTTAAACTGCATATAACTCAGCAAGCAGCACTTGACGATCAAGTAAAAATAAAAAATATATACTCAAATTTAAATATTAATTACGAATTAGCTGAATTTTTTGATAATATGGCAAATCAATATAAAAATACTGATTTAGTGATTTCAAGAGCAGGAGCATCTACTATAGAAGAGCTGACTTATATAGGGTTGCCAGCAATTTTTATTCCACTGCCAAGTGCTGCCGATAATCACCAATATCATAATGCAAAATTATTAGAAGATGAGAAATGTGGTTGGTGTATGAAGCAAGATGATATATCAAGTGAAAAATTAGCTGAGAAAATATTCGAGCTAATAAGTAATCCAAAGATACTAGAAAATACTTCGAAAAATCTATTAAAAAGAAGAAAAGAGGGGCATAAGTTGCTAAGTAACCTAATAGAAGAGCTAATTTAAACAATATAAGCTCTTTATTCTTGCAAGTTTGATTATTATGTGGCATTAATCATAATAGACTTTTTCATATGGCTTGTTTTTAAAGATAATTTGTCAAGTTATATAAATAAATCTAATTGAAGTTTTGGAATAATATATGTTGAAAAAAATTATAATATTATTTTTAGGTGTTTTTGTGCTATCAGGTTGTACTGATAGCTTTAGAGGTTACTTCCAAAAATCCGCAAATAATAGGTTAGTTGATAGTAAAGGTTTTAAAGGTGGTAAAAGAAAACCTTTATATAATAATAAATATATTAGTTTAGCTAAAAAGAATATAGTTGAAGATAATCTTGACGATCCAGAGGATGACGATGATGATTATGATAATCCTTTAAGAGGGGAGCAAATTGATCCCGTCAAAAGAAATCGTGAGATATATCTTAAAATGATTAGACGAGATATGGAAAAATATAAAGCTGAATCAGGTGAATCTTCAGACGATGATGATATGACTTTAAGTAAAGCTAATAAAAAAGTTAGAAAGGATAATACCGATAAAGAAAGAAAAATGCAAGAAGAGCTAGACCAGATAAAGGCAATGCTAAGAGAAACTAAGCGTGATATATCAAAATATACTTGCCCAAATGCAACAGCAAATCAAAATTATGTACCTCCAGTTTCAAACTATGAACCTGTAGCACCAGTTAAAAATAATAAACCTTATAATAATAACTCTAAGGTAAAGCAAAAATTTATCCGTGAGGATGATGATTATAGTAGCAATGCCTGCTCTATTTAACTTTTCATCTCTGTCACCTCGTGGTGGCATTGCCTGCGTGGATTAGTTTTTCCCTTCATCCCGCAACTTGATCGATGTTGTTGCATGGCTTGAAAAATGTCCTCAGTGTCATCCCGTGGCTTGTCCACGGGATCCAGTTATAAAAATACAAACATGAAAAGCTCGATTTCTCTCGCTTTATACTAGATTCCGTGGACAAGCCACGGGATGACACCAAAGTTGCTTTTCCTCGCAATGACGGAAAAGATCCCTATTTCACAAATACTAAATCATTATTTAATGAATCTTTAGAGCTATATTTATAACCCAAATACGAAAATTCTTTAAGTAGATCAGGGGAGTCGATTAGATTATTGGCAATAAAATTTACCATATTCCCACGAGCTTTTTTAGCATTTATCCCAATAGTTGCTAACTTACCGTTTCTATTTTCTTTAAAATGAATATTAATTATAGGATATTTTAACTTATCCTGATTTAGCACAGATGAATATTCCTGTGATGCAAGATTGAGTAGATATTTATGTTTATGATGCTCAAGCGTATGGTTAATATAATTTGTGATCTCATCTTGCCAGAATTTACTTAAATCGTTTATTTCATTTAGCTTTGCTGCCATCTCAAGCCTATAAGGTTTGATAGCATCGAGCGGCTTTAAAGCTCCATATAGCCCTGATATGATAAGCAAATGCGATTGTAAAAAATTTACTGCATCTTCGCTTAAATTTTTTGATTGTATATTGTTAAAAACATCTCCTGCATAAGCAAAAATAGCTGCTTTGCTGTCTTGCTTTTCAAAATTTTGAAATCTTTCTTTATTTAGATGTGCCAATTTCTCGCTAATATCCATAGTTTTAGATAGCTGAACTTCAGAATAATTTTTAACTATAGCAAGTAGTTGATTTGTTATTTTAGGAAAAGCAGGGGAGGTTAGCTCCCCTTTGAAAGCTATCAGCTCAAAATTAAGAGTTTTAGCGGATGAGATAATAGTAAGCATTATCTAGAAGCTGGAGGATTTGGCACTGTTGAAACAGTACTAGCAATATTTCTATTAGTATCGTTGACTGTTCTCATGATAGCATAGCTTGGATCACCATCAGCTTGCATTACTTCTTTTGACTTAGTGTTTTTTTGATTAGAACAGCCAATTAAAGTCAAAGCAGCAAATAAAATTACTAAATATTTCATAATAAAATCCTTTTTATAAATTTCTCATTTAAGATAATGGCTTATGGTAGTAATGTCAAGCCACAACCAAGGACCAACTATTGACAAAATATTAAAATACTGCTAGTAATTAGAATACAAAATAATATGTTAAATTATTTATGATATCTTTGAAAGTTATTAGTTTAATACAAAATTGGCGTTGGCGTAGATAATATTTTTACGTTATGGGCGTATTATGCCCACTGCTCAATTATTAAATTATAACTTAATACAGGATATTAAAATGTCATCCCTTAATCTTTTCTTAAGAGCTTTCTCTCTTTTATTTTCATTATTTTTCACTTTATCAATTTATGCGACTCAAAAAAACATCGCTGTTATTGTTCCGCTTGAACATGCAGCAATGACTCAAATCGTAGCAGGCATTGAAGAATCACTTAAAGCTATAGATGCAAAAATTATAGTAAAAAATGCCCATGCCGATTCTAATATTTTACTTGCTATCATAAAGCAGCTTAAAGATCAAGATATTGACGTAATAATTCCGATCGGTACATCTGCTTGCCAAACTGTAATTTCACATATCCCTAATAAGCCGATTGTTTGTGCGGCAGCTGAGATTGACAATAAAAATCTTCCCTTGGTTACTGGTGTTAATGATGAAATAAAAATTACCAGTATCATTAGCAAGTTAGCATTTTTACGGAACATTACCTTAATTTATAGCAGCAGCGAAAAAGTTATTTCAGAAGTAGAAGCAACGAAAAGTTATGCGAAGAAAAATAATATTTCGTTAAACTTTAAAATGGTACAAAACTTAAATGACTTATCGGTAGCTGTAAAGAATACTCCCGAAAATACCCAATGCTTTGTGATTTTAAAAGATCATTTAATAGTTAGCGGTATAAATATTTTAAAACAAGAAGCATTTAAACGAAATATTCCTATTATTGCCTCGGATGAAGGGTCGGTAATTAGCGGAGCAACCATTGCGGTAGGGGTGCAAGAAAAAGATATAGGCTTCAAAGTAGGCAATCAGGCAAAGCAAATTTTAGAATCAATAGCCCCTAAAGATATTCCGTTTCAAAATATGGATGAGCTAACTTTATTTGTTAATCTCAAATCCTTTATCAAACAAAAAATTCTTACCAAGGAAAATTTAGCAGCTCTTCCTTTTAACAGAAAAGAGTTGGAAGAGTAATATAATGAATCTTTTAGTTACTGCTCTTGAGCAATCTTTGATAATGTTGCCGCTTATTTTAGGCATATATATCAGCTACAGGATTTTGAAAATTACCGATTTAACTGTAGATGGAACATATGTATTAGGTGCGGCAGTGTTTGCTAAATTTCTTTCATTTGGACTATTTCCGGCATTAATACTTGCCGTAATAGCAGGGGGCGTTATCGGTGTTATAGTAAGCTTTATGCAGAAGAATAACCGTGTTAATAGCCTTATAGCGGGAATACTTGCCAGCTTTATGCTTTATTCGGTTAATTTGCAGATTATGCAGCGTCCTAATATATCGACTCTTGGGATGCCGAGCTTACTAACTATATTTAATACTGAAAATTGGTTATTACCTTTGATGATAACAAATATTATTGTGATATTTGCGGTAGTAATTTTATTAAAAGGGCGATTAGGTTTAATGCTTAGAGCATTTGGGTTTAATAAAGATTTGCTTGCTATTTTAGGAAAGCCTGCCGAATTCTATCGTACGCTTGGGCTTAGCATAAGTAACGCACTTGCTGCATTAACTGGTACTATATCGGCACAAGTAAACGGTTTTGCCGATATTAATATGGGTTTTGGGGTAGCACTTGTTGGTATCGGTGCAATAGTTATAGGGCGGCATATCTTAATTCGTAATAATAGCTTTAATGCTTTTAAAGAAATATTTTCCTGTTTTATAGGCATATTATTTTATTTTATCAATTTAAGTATTTTACTCCGCGTCGGTATTGATCCTATAAATCTTAAGCTTATCTTAGGAATAGTGCTATTTATTTCGCTTCGTTCTGTGAAAAGAGAGAATGTATGAAACCTTATTTATATGCTGAGAAAGTGCAGTTTAAAGTAAAAGAGCGTAATGAGCCGATAATATCGGAAACTACTTTAAATATTGCCGAAGAAGAGTTTGTTGTAGTGCTTGGGACTAATGGCAGCGGTAAATCTACTTTAACCAAAATTCTAGCAGGTTATTTAAAGCCGACTAGCGGGCAGGTGTTTTTAGATCAAATGCGAATTGATAAATTACCGCAATTGCAAAAAGCTAATATGTTGCTAACTATAACCCAAAAAGCAGAAGATAGATTGTTTTCGGAGTTAACATTAGAAGAAAATATTACCCTATGGGAGAGCCGCTTTCCAGCAAATGAGCGTAAAACAGATGTGGAAGTATTAGAGCTTATCGGTTTATCGAAATCTAAGCATTTTTTGTCACGTCTAACGCAGCCACTTAGTAATTTTTCCGGTGGGGAGAAACAGCTTATATTGCTGGCACTAGCTATTTCTCATCCGCCTAAAATATTATTTCTAGATGAACATACTGCAAGCCTTGACCCTAAAGCTTCGCATGAAGTGATGAAAAAAACGGCAGAGATTATTGATGAGCATAAAATAACTGCCGTAATGATCACACATAATTTGGAAGATGCTGTAAATTACGGAAAAAGACTTATAGTTTTAGACAATGGTAAGGTAGCACAAGACTACCTAAAACCACCGGCTTTTTCTATGAAAGAATTGAAAAAGATATTAGGGTAAAATATAACAACTATTCTCCTGTGTTTGGGTCTAGAAAATCTGGAGCATGCCTACCAAGAAGTTTTCTAAATGCTTCTTCAGGTTTTACTTCAACTAGGTCTATTTCTTTGTATTCAGTAAGAAGGGATGTTAGGGTATTATAAAGACTTTTTTATGCTTCTAATTCATCTTTTTAAGCTTCTCTTTCTATTGCAAGTTGTTTTTCTTTAGCTTCGACTTCTCTTAATCTTTCGTCAGCTTTTTTTAATTCAATATCTGCTAAGGCAAGTTGTGTTGTAAGAACAGCATTTTCTGCCAATGAATAAGTTAATTGACTGGATGGGTTTTGATTCATAATATTACTTTAAAAAATAATTCTAAATTTAAAATAGATCAAATCTAGTATTATTGCAATTAATATCAGTAAATACAGCTTCATAATGAAGATTCTTTAGGATAAAGCCAAACAATTAACAATCCGATTAAAAGACCGAGATTTAGGAGTAAATTGTATTCCGTCATGGAAATGCCTAAAAGCTTAATTGCCGGTTTGGTGCAGGAAGTTATTGGCTGTGAATAAAGCATCTGTCTAATATGCTCAATAGATAAGCCTTTTGGGAAGCGGATCATAGATGAACAAAGACTGCTTGGCTGAACTATTCCTCGCTCCACCATACTATGATAGGTTGATAATATACATGAACTAAGTAGTGTTAAGAAAATAAATACTAAAGTATATTTACTTAATTGCCTAATAATTAAAGCAGTTAGACAAATTTTTATTAATGTTAGATAAGGAAATCTTTCGTAAACGCATAAAGGGCAGGGGGCATAACGCAATATATACTCAGCAAAATAAGCTGTAGCAAGAGCCGTTATAGAAATCGCAATTAAGCCTATATGCAGCATTTTATAGCTGTCTTTTCTTATGTAGTTTATGATGGTATTAAATGGCATATTTTTATTTTATAGTTTTTGTATTGTCAAACAGTGCCATCCTGTGGAGGCATTGCACACTTGTCATCCCGTGGACAAGCCACGGGATGACTACCTTAGGACGTTTTTCGATCTATGCAACAATGCTACCCGGGAATGACATAAGAGTTATGTAACAAACCATTGCTGGGAATAACAATTAAATTTTACAATTAGCTAAATATAGTATATTGTCACTGATAATTAATTACAAGTGTAAGAAAAATAAATGTCGGAAATTTTGGAAGATGCAATAAAGTCAAAAGCTTGGCCTTTTGAAGAGGCTAAAAAAATACTAGATAGCTTAAACGGCAAAACTCCTGAAAAAGGTTATGTATTGTTTGAAACAGGCTATGGTCCATCAGGGCTGCCGCATATTGGGACTTTTGGTGAAAATGCCCGTATGGTAATGGTGCAGAAAGCGTTTGAACAATTATCTAATATAAAGACTAAGCTGATCTGCTTTTCTGATGATATGGATGGCTTGCGTAAAGTGCCGAGTAATATCCCAAATCCTGAAATGGTAGCCGGATATATGGATATGCCGCTAACCTCTATTCCTGATCCTTTCGGCGAATGTGAAAGCTATGGGCATTATATGAATGCAAAACTCCGCTCATTCCTTGATAAATTTGGTTTTGAGTATGAATTTTATAGCAGCACGGAAATGTATAAAGCAGGGATGTTTGATGAAATGCTGATAAGAGTGCTTGAAAAATATGACGAAATAATGGAGCTGATGCTACCGACTTTTAGAGAAGAGCGGAAAGCTACCTATTCACCTTTCATGCCTATTTGTCCAAAAACTGGCAAGGTACTGCAAGTACCTATACATAAATGGGATGCAAAACTTGGTACAATAACTTATAAAGATGAAAACGGTGAGACAATAGAAGTACCTGTAACAAAAGGTCATTGTAAATTGCAGTGGAAGCCGGATTTCGGTATGCGTTGGGCAGCTTTAAAAGTTGATTATGAAATGTACGGGAAAGACCATTTAGCAAATGGTCGACTTTACTCTGAGATTTGCCGAATCTTAGGTGAAAAGCCGCCGGTACAATTATGTTATGAGCTATTCTTAGACGAAAATGGTGAAAAAATATCAAAGTCAAAAGGCAATAGTATTAGCGTTGATGATTGGCTTAAATATGCCCCTGTTGAAAGTATGGCTTTGTTTATGTACCAAAATCCTACTAGGGCTAAGAGATTGTTTTTTGATGTAATTCCTAAAAATGTTGATGAATATATTACCTTTAATCAAAAATATCATTTAGAAGAAGATAGAACAAAGCGTTTTGCAAATCCGGTTTATCATATTCATCATGGAAATGTGCCTAAAATTGAGACTTTTGGTATTACTTACTCGCTATTATTGAACCTAACTTCTGTGTGTAATCCGTCCGATAAGTCGGTACTTTGGGGTTTTATTAGCAGATATGAACCAAAAGCGATGCCAAATAATAGTCCTTATCTTGACCACTTAGCAGAATTTGCTATAAGATATTATAATGATTTTGTTAAAGCACATAAATCATATTTAGCTCCGTCTGAGAAGCATAAAGCTATTTTGCAAGATATTTTAGATATGTTAAAAGGTCTACCTGAGCAAATAGAAGCGGAAAGCATCCAAAAAGGAATTTATGATATCGGCATGAAAGCCGGATATGAAAATCTGCGTGATTATTTCAAAGATTTATACCAAATATTACTTGGGCAAAGCGATGGTCCAAGGCTTGGCACTTTCATAAAGCTTTATGGTATAAGCGAAACTATGAAGTTGATTGAAGAGAAATTATAGAGGAGTTATGTTTCCTGCGTAAAAATTGTTGTGCAGGTTAAAAAGTGTCTTCGGTGTCATCCCGTGGCTTGTCCACGGGATCCAGTAATAAAAAGTACAAATATAAAAAGCTCGATTTATCTCACTTTATGCTGGATCCCGTGGACAAGCCACGGGATGACAGGACTTGCGGTAGATACTAAAAGTATAAATTGTTAACAAATGAATGATATTTTTTGCAGTACGTTGCCGATTTTTTTAATTACCTTACTTGGTAGTATTATAAAAAATAAATGGCTAACTTCAGAAGAATTTTGGCGTGGCATAGAGAAATTATCCTATTTTGTATTGTTTCCTGCAATGCTTTTTAACTATATCTCTACAGCAGATTTAAGCGTTACATCAATAATTAAGTTAGTAATCGCTCTTATTATTTCTACTCTTCTTATTACTTTAGGTCTAATAATTTATCAAAGAAAATACAATATTGATAAGATAGAATTCACTTCTATTTTTCAAGGATCAATTCGTTATAATAGCTACATTTTCTTTGCGGCAGGCAGTCCTTTGCTTGGCTCTAGCAGTCTTTCTATAGTTGCTGTTATTTCTTCTTACATGATTATTTTTACCAATATTTTATCAGTAATGATTTTTGCATATTACGTTCCTGATAAGTCGGTCACTACTACCATTAGAACTAGTATTGTTTTAATGATCAAGCTAATCGTACGCAATCCGCTTATTATTGCAAGCTTAGTAGGATTTGTTTTTAATTATTCAAACCTTGAACTACATTTAGGTCTTAAGAAAACTTTAGATAGTCTTTCTAATGCTGCTTTAGCGATTGGTATGTTAAATGTTGGGGCAGGGCTTAATTTTACTATTAGACAAGAGCTTTTACATAGCATAATATTTACGAGCTTTGTTAAGTTAATTGCTTTTCCGTTAGTGAGTGTAGTAGTGCTATGGATGATGTCAATTAGCGGGATAGATAAATCGGTAGGGATATTATATAGCTCTCTGCCTTGTGCAAGCACTGCTTATGTTTTATCACGTCAGCTTGGCGGCGATCCTGATTCGATGGCATCGATCATAACATTTACAACTTTCTTCTCGGTAGTTACTATATCGATTATTATGTATGTGATGGGGTAATTAGTAATTCAACGTCATTGCGAGGAGCGTAGCGACGAAGCAATCTCAGGAGTCCTTACAAGATTGCCGCGTCGATGTTACGCATCTCCTCGGAATGACAAAATTAATAAATAAAACAGGAATATCTAAAAAATGGATGAAATGAACAAAATAAATTACACTGAAGCACTTGAATATCACCAAAAAGATAAGCCAGGTAAAATTGCTATTTCAGCGACTAAGCCGCTTGTTACGCAGCATGATTTATCGCTTGCTTATTCTCCAGGTGTTGCTGCTCCTTGTCTCGAGATCGCCAAAGATACTGATGAGATGTATAAATATACGGCACGTGGAAATCTAGTTGCTGTGATTTCTAATGGTACTGCGGTGCTTGGGCTCGGTAATTTAGGAGCTGCTGCCTCAAAGCCAGTGATGGAGGGTAAAGCAGTACTTTTCAAAAAGTTTGCCGATATTGATGCAATAGATTTAGAAGTAGATACTAAAGATCCAGAAGAGTTTATTAATGCCGTAAAATATCTTGGTTATAGTTTCGGCGGAATTAACCTCGAAGATATCAAAGCTCCAGAATGTTTTGTTATTGAAGAGAAGTTAAAATCTTTAATGGATATACCAGTATTTCATGATGATCAGCACGGAACAGCAATTATCACCGCAGCAGGGCTAATTAATGCTGCTCATATTACTAACCGCAGGTTAGAGAATTTAAAAATAGTAGTTAATGGGGCGGGTGCTGCTGCTATTGCTTGTATTGATCTATTGATTGCTCTTGGAGCAGATAAATCAAAAATTATTTTATGTGATACTAAAGGTGTTATTTATCAAGGTCGCACGGAGGGTATGAATAAATGGAAAGAGGCTTATGCAAATAGCACGCAGCTTAGAACTTTAGAAGAAGCATTAAAAGATGCGGATGTATTTATAGGATTATCTGTAAAAGGTGCAGTAACTAAAGAGATGGTTAGCAAAATGGCAAATAATCCAATTATTTTTGCTATGGCTAACCCTGATCCGGAAATTACGCCGGAAGAGATAAAGCAAATTCGTAATGATGCGATTATAGCAACAGGTAGGTCAGATTATAATAATCAGATTAACAATGTTATGGGTTTCCCTTATATTTTTAGGGGAGCGTTAGATGTTAGAGCTAAAACCATCAATACAGAAATGAAAATAGCAGCAGCAAAAGCTATAGCAGACCTTGCTCGCAAGCCTGTGCCGGAGGAAGTATATAAGGCATATGCTGGTCGCAAGATGATTTTCGGTAATGAATATATTATCCCTGTTCCGTTTGATCCTCGTTTAATTACAGTAGTGCCGGTGGCGGTAGCTAAAGCAGCAATAGATAGCGATGTCGCTAAAATTTCTGATTTTAATCTCAATAAATATAAAAAAGAATTAGAAAGTAGATTAAACCCTACATCTAACTATATGAATTTCTTATCTGAAAAAATCCATAATGCACCTCTAAAACGTATTATTTTTGCTGAAGGAGAAGAAGAAGAAATAATCGTTGCTGCAATAATGATGCGGGATGAGAAATATGGAAATCCCATCTTGATCGGTCGCATGGAACGAATTGAAGCAAAGCTAAAACAATTAGGGCAGGATATTAGCCTAGATGGCATTACTATAATGAATGCCGCTCTAACCGATAAGCTTGAAATATATATTGATTATTTATATAAAAGGTTGCAACGCAAAGGTTATTTATACCGAGATTGTGCTAAGCTTGTTAAAACTGATAAGAATATTTTTGCTGCTTGTATGCTTGCTTGTGGTGATGGTGATGCACTTTTAACAGGTATTACAAAAAGCTATGTTGATAGTTTAGAAGATATACTAAAAGTCATTTCACGAAAACCTAATCGTAGAATCCTGGGTTATTCTATTATGATCGCAAAAGACAATAATATTATTATTTCTGACAACTGCATTACTGAATATCCAAATAGTCGCGAGCTTGCAGAAATAGCAGCTCAAACAGCAGAAATAGCTAAGGATATGGGAATTGTCCCACGTGTTGCACTTCTTTCATTTTCAAGCTTTGGCAATTCTTCTAAGGAAAAAACAGCTCGTATTCGTGAAGCAGTAAATATATTGGACAATTTTAGTGAAGATAAATCAAAGCTTAATGATATGGAAGTAGATTTTGAATATGATGGCGAAATGTCAGTTAAAGTTGCCTTAGATTCTAATTTACGTAAATTATATAAATTTTGTAGGTTATCCGGTCCTGCTAACGTCCTTATTATGCCTGGTCTAAACTCTGCCGCTATTTCTACTGAACTGCTTCAAGAGTTTTCTTCAAATAGTTTCATAGGTCCTATAACAAATGGCTTTGAAAAACCTGTTCAAATATTGCAAGCCACAGCGTCAGCGAGTGAAATACTAAAAATCGCAACTTTTGCTTGTGTTGAAGCTATAAAATAGCTATATTAAAAATTAATAATAATTAACTTATGAGAGATAGTTATGGATCCGTTAATAAAAAGAGAAGTAATAAGTTCCTTTAATGATAAACCTAAAGATGGAATTAATAAGATCAAAGAATGGTGTGCTAGTAATAATAAAGATTTTGCAGAAGAGACAGCTAAGTTTTTTCGTGAGGAAAAAAATAATTTAGATTTAGTAGCTGTTGGAGATTATCTTGGAACAGATGGAGAAGATAATAAAAAAGTATTAGATCATTTTGTTAAACAATTTGATTTTAAAGATAAAAATTATTTAAAAAGTTTAAGAGAGTTTTTAAAAGCTTTTAAATTACCAGGTGAGGCTCAAAAAATAGATAGATTGGTTGAAAGTTTTGCCTCTAAATATTACGAGCAAAATACTACTACTGACATAAATCATGCAGACGCAGCTTTTATATCAGCTTATGCTACTGTAGGTCTTAATACTAATCTTCATAATCCTAGCGTAAAA
The DNA here is from genome assembly GCF_000012385.1 of Rickettsia bellii RML369-C. Taxonomy (NCBI): domain Bacteria; kingdom Pseudomonadati; phylum Pseudomonadota; class Alphaproteobacteria; order Rickettsiales; family Rickettsiaceae; genus Rickettsia; species Rickettsia bellii. The sequence continues at coordinate 956,830 of NC_007940.1, read as the reverse complement.
GATAAATGGACAATTGATCAGTTTAAGGATCAACTAAAAGGTTTAAATGCAGAAAGTAAATTACAAGGTATTAAGAGTGGTAAAAATTTTAGCAATGAGTTCTTAGAAAATATTTATAATGGAATAAAAGCAGAGCCTTTTGAATTAAATTTTATACAAACTGCTACTGGTTATGAAATAGCCGGTATAAGTTCACAAAATGATAAAACTTTTAAAAAACTAGATGATTTTTTAACAGCAAAAACAGATATAAACAACGTTTTTTCTAATCTAGGAAATAATGTAACTGCACAGCATAAACAACCAAAAACATGGCTTAATAAGTTTACAGGCTATGAGGGTAGTGTATCAGTTAAAGCAGGTAATGCAGAGGTAGAAATACAAGTTTATAAACCAAATATTTTATCAAAATGGTTTTTAGGAGAAAAAAGTAAACTTGTGATTCAGCCTAAAGGAGGATCAGAGCAATCTTTAAAATTAGCAGCTCAGATTGCAGCAAGTTTTGAGACTAAAGTAACCTCTATCAAAGCAACATATGATTATTTGAAACAGGATTTAGAAAATTATTATAATAATCCTGAACAGGAACTAAGAAAAGCAAATTCAGTGGTAGATCTTCATAATAAAATAAAAGAAACTACTGCAAAAGTACAACAAGCTGATCCAGAAATACCTGATACTAAAAGCATTCCTTTAGCCTCTGAAACAAATTTTCAAGATCTCAAAGAAGCAGAGATAGGCATTCAGCCAGCAAAAACTCAACCAGTAGAAAAGCCAAAATTTAATACTCCTGCAGAAGAGTTAGCTTGGAGAAATGCACAAAAAAAGCAAGCTATTGATACTCCAGTAACTAAAAATGAAGAACCTAAAGCACAAATAGATAATCACAAAAAACGTTTAGAGGAATTAAAGCAAAAACAGGAAGATCTAGAAAATAAAAAGAAAGAGCTTGAAGAAAAAAAAGCTAATTCTAATATTACTAAAGAAGAAAAATGGAGAATTGTCGCTGAATTAGAAGGAGTTACTAAGCATCTTGAAAGCATAAAAAAAGAACATAATACTATAAATACTGCTGAAGAAAGAGAGAAACAATTTAATAAAAGCTCACAATCTTCGGCTTTAAAAGGTGAGCCTACTGCAGCTGATAAGCAGCAACAAGCTGCTATGGAATTAATCAGGCTTAGAAAAGAGCAAAGATTACAAAAAGAAGCTGCTAGTAAGGCTATAATTGCTAATAATCCAGCTACACAACCTCTAAAACCTGGTGTTATACCACCTCCACCACCACCTCCTCCGGGGAAAGGTGTTCCTATTCCTCCGCCTCCGCCACCTCCAATGCCGGGACAAGGTGTTCCTATTCCGCCACCTCCACCACCTCCAATGCCAGGAAAGGGTGGGGCTGGTCCGAAGCCATCTCCAATGCCTGCTATTCCACCGAAATTGCAAGAAACATTAAAAACTATACAAACAACTCAAGATGGGAATAAGCAGCAAGGAAATAATAATTTTCAAGACGATCTAAGAAAAACTCTAGCAAGGAGAAATAGCCCAACACGTTAGATATAAATGTTGTGCTAAAAATCTTAGGTTTTAAACAACATTTTGATAGTCAGTGATAAAGGTAAAAGATTGTTATCCCGTGGCTTGTTTAATAGTACCGGACAGTTATTATTCTATGTCATTCCTAGCTAGAAGCGGGAATCCAGCATAAAGCGAGATAAATCGAGCTTTTATATTCTAAAAAATTGCTGTATTTAGATTTTTTTCTTGGATTCCCGCTTTTGCGGGAATGACATATAAGGTCACTTACACCTGAATAAAATATAACATTTTTTTAAAACTGTCCGGTACTATTGGAAAAGCTCACGGGATGATACCGAAAGTATTTTTTGATTTACGCAATAAGGCTTTTATATCATTCCCACAAAGGCATTGCCTGTGTGGATCGAGAGTCGTCATTGCGAGAAGAAGAAACTGAAAGTTTCGACGAAGCAATCTCAGGAGTTATAGCCTTATTTCATAAGATTGCAACAAAGCTTTGCTTCTCGTAAGGCATCGCCCGCATGGATACCAAGTCGTCTGAGCTACGCAACTGCAAGGAGCTTGGCAATCCAGAAAAAATAATAAAAAATGCTATAAGTTAGCATTTTTTTACTTCCTTGCTTCGTTAATTACTTCGTAATTTCCTTAGCTCAGACGGAAAAACCGATCCACGCAGGGCAAAAAGCCTTAAGCGGGAATGACATAGAATAAAAACCATCTGGTACTATTGTTCTACTCTCATGCCTGTCATAAAATTCAGTGTGTTATTTTTTTGGATTGTAAAAATCTAAAATTGCTTTGCTTAATTCATGATTTAATACTGAAAAGTCTGCCGTATCAAAGCCCTTTCTTGGAATAATTATCATCGCAAGCTTTTTAAGATTAGAATTATTACAAATAAGCCTAATAAGATGTTTTATACGTCTTTTAATTTTATTACGTACTACAGCTTTTTTATTTAGCTTTTTGCTAACTTTTATTCCTAGGAAGATATTATATTTTGATTCAAGAAAGATTTTTGGGATATTCTTTGCTATCACCAAAATAAAATATTTTTCATGAAATTTTTTACCAAGCTTATTTATAAGCTCAAATTCCTTTTGATTTTTTAAAGAGGTGATAAACAATTGAATAGGTCAGATTAGTATTTATGCGGATAGTTTTTTTCTGCCTTTAGCACGACGGTTTCTTAAAATTGCTCTTCCAGAGGCAGTAGCCATTCTAGCTCTAAAACCATGTCTTCTTTTTCTTACTAAATTACTAGGTTGAAATGTACGCTTCATAATATTTATACCAAACGAAAATTAATTACTTTATAATGAAATAAATGTCATTGCGAGGAAAAACTATAAGTTTTGATGAAGCAATCTAGTGAAAAAATCCTGAGATTGCCACAGCAGCGAAGTGGCTTCGCAATGACGTTGTCTATATTAAATATGTGCCTTTGCTTGTTCTACGATACTTGCAAATTCTTCATTGTTATTTACAGCAAGTTCTGCAAGGACTTTACGATCTATATCGATCTCAGCTTTTTTAAGAGCCCCCATAAATTGAGAATATACTAAACCATGCTCTCTTACCGCTGCATTTATTCTTTGAATCCACAGACCTCTGAAATCACGCTTACGATTTCTACGATCTCTGTAAGCATATTGTAGTCCTTTTTCTACTTTCTCAATAGCCACTCTAAAGCAAGTACTAGCTCTACCTCTATAACCTTTTGCAAGTTTGAGGATTTTTTTATGTCGATTTTTGGAAATTTTTCCTGATTTTGCACGTGTCATTTTTTAGCTCCTTAATTAATTTGTACCATATGGAAGAAAATATTTTTTGATGTTATACCCATCTTGATCACAAAGGATCGTAGTTCCACGTAAGTTACGAATTTGAGCTTTAGTACGACGACGCATAAAATGTTTTTTACCTGCTTGAGATGCAACCACTTTACCACTAGCAGTAAGTTTAAAGCGCTTTTTTACAGCAGATTTTGTCTTTAATTTAGGCATGATTTTTCCTTTAATTGGTATTTACTAAGATTTTAGTATTTTGTCGGTAATTATTTAGGCATACCAAAGCCACGTTACCGATTAGAAGCTACATAATAGTTTTTTTTACGATTTATTGCAAGACGTTTTTTATAATATATGTTATAATTGCTAAGATTAACACTTATTATTAAATATAATGTTTGGGCAGAATCCTAAAAGAGGAGTATTAAAAGGTGACGGGACGCAATTACAAGTGCAGTTTATTTTTAAGACTATTCAAGGGGAGGGGATATTTGTAGGTGTTCCTGCTATATTCATTAGGCTTGGAGGATGTAACCTTGCGTGCGATTTTTGTGATACAGAATTTGAAAATTTCGAAACAATCAAAATAGATGATATTTTATCTAAGGTTAACTTGCTTGCTTTAAATTCTAAAAACGAGCAATCAGTTAAGTTAGTAGTGATAACAGGTGGTGAGCCGATGCGTCAACCTATAGAATTATTGTGCCAAAAATTATTAGAACAAGATTTTAAGGTACAGATAGAAACTAACGGCACGTTATATCGTTCTTTGCCGGATGAAGTATCTATAATATGCTCGCCTAAAGCAGGTAAAAAAGGCTATAGTAAAATCAGGGAAGATTTATTGCCTAAAATTAGTGCTGTAAAATTTATCATTGCTAAGAATATTTTAGAGTATAGCTTAATACCTGAAATAGGGCAAACTGCTTACAATATACCGGTTTTTGTTCAGCCTATGGATCAAAATGATCAAAAACTTAACAAAGAAAATAACGAATTAGCAGTAAAATTAGCTTTAGAGAGTGGTGCTAGGTTGTCAGTACAAACTCATAAATTTATAGGCATAGAGTAATTACAAATATATCTTGAATTTTAGATTAATTAGTACTATTATAACCTCTTTATAAAGTTTAAAGTGTTGAAATAATGAGTGAAATATTAGAACTTGAAGCAAAGTCTCGCAATGAATTTGGTACAGGTGCAGCAAGAGCCTTAAGAAGAGAAGGGCGTGTTCCTGCTATTATTTATGGTGCAAAGAAAACCCCAGTTAGTATTTCTTTAGAAGAAAAAGAAATAACAAAATATTATAGAAAGCCAGCTTTCATATCTCAGCTAATTAATTTAACAATTGAAGGCACGCAATATAAAGTATTGCCGAAAGCTGTAGAATTACATCCTGTTACAGATATAGTACGCCACGTTGATTTTGTTTTTTTAGAAGATAAAACCCAAAAAATGGAAGTTCCTGTAGTATATGAGGGGAAAGAAAGAGCATTAGGCGTTAAAAGAGGCGGATATTTCAATATAGTAAAAAGAAGAGTTACTTTATTATGTGATGTTAATAATATCCCAAGAAACGTAACTATTGACGTTACTAATATGCCGATTGCTACTTCATTAAAATCTTCAAAAGTAAAACTACCAGAAGGTTGTAGCTTTACTACAAAAAAAGAATTTGTGCTTGCAACTATAATAGGACGTAGAGGTGCAAAAACTGAAGCCGAGGGCGAACAAACTGCTGAAGCAGCGAAGTAAAATATTTTTATTGCTAACTAAAAGCGTTGTTGTATGGCTCGGAAAATGCTTTATATGTCATTCCTGCGTAGGCGGGAATCTAGAAAAAAGTCTGTCATACCGCAGCTTGACCGCAGTATCTCAGGACACATTCTATGGCACAAGATCCCGTGATCAAGTCACGGGATGACAATATAATTGACTGGATTCCCGCCGTTGCTGGGAATGACATTGGAGGAGTCATGAAATAAGATCGGCTCCAAGGTATCAAGTTAAAAATACTAATAAAATTAGTATTTTTTATTATTTTCTGGATCTAGTTCCCAAGTAACTAGATGACTACCTTAGGGTGCTTTTGAACCCGTGTGGGGCAAGCCTTAAGCGGAAATGACCACATAGGAGTAAGATTTGTACAAGAACAAAATACGTACATCCTCATTCTATTTCAAATCATATATATCTTTAAAATTTTCCATATTAAACGAGTATAATATTATGATGCTTATTATTGGTCTTGGTAATCCAGGTAAGGAGTATGAGCATACAAGGCATAATATTGGCTTTATTGCTTTAGAGAATATAGCAAAGCAATATGAAACGTCATTTAGTGTAAAGAAAAAATTCCATTGTGAAATTGCTGAAAGTACTAATAACGGGCAGAAGCTAATATTCGTAAAACCTACTACTTATATGAATTTATCGGGTAAGTCGGTGATAGCAGTAAAAACATATTATAATATTCCTCTTGAAAAAATCTTTGTTATTCATGATGATATTGATTTAGAATTAGGTAAAATAAAGTTTAAAACTGGTGGTGGAAATGGTGGACATAACGGTTTAAAATCCATTGATGGAATTATAGGAAATAATTATCACCGTATTAGAATTGGTGTTGGTAGACCGCAAAATAGTCAGGATGTAGCTGATTATGTGCTTAATAATTTCTCTAAAACCGAATACGTAATAGCAGAGCAGGCTATAGATAAAATAACCGATAACTTTAATTTAATACTAGAGAATAAACTAGAAGAGTTTAAGAGTAAGATGGTTTAGGTATCGCTCCTGTCATCCCGTGGTCAAGCCACGGGATGACACTGGAATTATAAAACAATACCCAACTAGTTAAAAATGAATAAAAAGATAAATTATGACCCAAGATTTTGAAATTATATATGCCGAAGAAATGGATAAAGCCTATTCAGCCATAATTTGGGATGCTTTTAATAAAGATGCACGAGAGAAAAAAGGTTTAACGGGTGATTTAAAATCTTTTTCTTTCTCATGTTTAGACCAAGATAAAAACTTTATTGCCGGTATGCAAGGGATAAGCCTTTGGGGTGGGGTGTATATTACTTCATTGTTTGTAGATGAAAATCATAGAAACAAAAAATATGGAAGAATGTTAATGGAAAAAGCTGAAGAATTGGCACGTGAGCGTGGCTGTAATTTTGTTGCTTTATCGACTATGGACTTTCAAGCGAAACCATTTTATGAAAAATTAGGATATAAGCTAGAGTTTACAAGACATGGCTATGAAAAAGATTCAGTTTCATATCATTTAAGGAAAGATTTATAATATAAAAATATTTACTTAATAATTAGGAATTTTTTATGAGCGAAGAATTATTACAAAGAGGTCTAAACAAAAGTAACCCCACATCTAAAATAGGAAAATGGGATTATTATAATATTGGTTCTACAACACTAAAAGCTTTAAAAAATGCAGGAATAATTAGAAATGTTAATTATGGTGAAGTAGAAAATAAAAAAGTTGATGCACTAATTGTAAGTAAACAAAATGTTATTGCGGTTATAGAATTTAAACAGCCTAAAGAATTTAAAACCAACTCTCAACAACAAAAAGCAATTGATCAAGCAATTAATGTTGCAAAAATTTTAGGAGCAAAAATAATTATTGCAACTGATACAGTTGATACTTTATGGATTAATGCTTTAACAGGAGAAAAGATTTTAGATGAAGAAGGTAAAAATATTTCTCTACTATTTGACCCGTCTAACGAACAGCTTCCGGCACTTATAGAAAAGATTAGTTATTCAATCAACGAGACTAATAACCAATTATTATCGCCAAAATTAGTAAATCCGACTTGTCTAGCAAGCTCTATATGGCAAGATGTTTGGAGCGTTAGTGGGGCTAAGTCAAGAAATAGTTTTTATTCTTTAATCGAAATGTATGCAACAGATACTCCTAATGAAGTATTAACTTACTATGTTGATAATATAAGAAAAAAAATAAAGGAATTATTTCCGTATAACCCTCTTGATAATACAACCATAATTAACGGTTCAGTATTTGTTAGCAACGATCAGAAAGCAGCTGATAGTTATAGCACCGTTTTTTTTAAAGTGCTGGATAAATTCAATAAATACGGACGCCTTGAACATATTGATTACGATTTTAAAAGTAAATTATTTGAAAGTTTTTTAAAAGAAAGTATAAGCAAAAAAAAACTGGGGACAATTTTTTACACCGATGAAAGTAGTTCGAGCAATCGAAATGATTATTCAAGATGAAATTAGAGAAGAAGCAGTTATATGCGATCCTGCTTGTGGAGTCGGAAAATTTTTATTAGAACCGATAAAAAGTAAAATAGATCGTTTTTATAAAATAAAGGATGGCAAAATAATACCAAAAATAACTATTCGAGGTTTTGATAAAGGTTTTGGTAATAATGAGCAGAAAACAATTATCCTTGCTAAAGCTAATATGCTTATCTATTTTAGTGAAGTTATAAAAAATTATCCAAATCATACAAAAGAATTTGCAGATTTATTTAATTCTACTTTTACTCTTAAAACCGATTCGATTTTAGGTACTCTAAAAGATCCGGTTGAAAACACATATGATTTAATTCTTACGAATCCTCCTTATGTTACTGATGGAAGTAGTAATTTTAAAGAAGAAATACAAAAAAATAATGACCTTAAAAAATACTATAAAATTAATGCGATGGGTGTTGAAGGTCTATTTATGGAATGGATAATTAGAGCCTTAAAACCAAATGGGAAAGCATTTATAATAGTTCCTGACGGTATATTTAATCGTCAAAACGATAGGAATTTAAGAGCATTTTTATGTCAAGAATGTTTTATAGATGGAATAATATCTTTACCGGAAAATACTTTTTTTACTACAAAACAGAAGACATATATTTTATGCATAACTAAAAAAAATAATAAAACGGACATCCAAAGCGATCCGGTTTTTACTTATTTGGTGAGCGAAATTGGTGAAAGTCGTGATGTTTATCGCTTTGATATTGAACAAAATGACCTTATAGAAGCTATTACTCTTTATAATTTTTTTAAGGGTAATAAAAAGGCATTTGAAAATATTAACACTGATCCTCGTTGTAAAATAGTTCCGATAGAAAAGTTTGAATCGGAAATATACTGGTCAATTGATAGATGGTGGAGTAAAGAAGAAAAAATTACTTTAGGGATTGAAAAAGAAAATAAAACCTTGAGTGTTCTAGAATTTAGCTCATATTTGTCATGTATGGCAGATACTTTAGAAAATTTTAGCTTGGGCTTAAAAAAAATAAAAATTGTTAATAATAATCAAACTAAGAAAGTTAAAATTGGGAATATTTTTGATTTTCCGGCAATAAAAGGAATAACAAAATCATTTATTGAATCTAATAAAGGCAATATTCCTGTATATGGAGGTAAAAAAGAGCAAGAACCTATAGGATATATAAAAGATAATATAAAAAACGTTGTGTATTTTGAAAATTGTTTAGCATGGAATAGAGAAGGTTCAGTTGGGTATGTTTTTTACCATAAAAACAAATTTACAACAAATGATCATCATAGACCTATGATAATAAAAGAAGAATACATTCAAATCTTAGATATTGAATATATGAGATACGCTATAGAAAAGGTACTATTATCTCAAGGATTTAAATGGAGTAAAACAGCGAGTAAAGAAAAAGTTGCAAATCTATCGGTTAGTATTCCAATAACCTCAACCGGTAAATTTGATATTGAGAAGCAGAAAGAAATAATAGCTACACATAAAAAAATTGAAGAAATAAAAAATTCAACATTTGATGAACTAAGAAAAATACAAGAATACTCATTAATAATATAATTTATACTACAATAAGAAAGATTTATGACATTAAAATTAGGAATTGTGGGTTTGCCAAATGTCGGTAAGTCAACGTTATTTAATGCTTTAACGGCAAGCGTGGCAGCTGAAGCTGCTAATTATCCGTTTTGTACGATTGAGCCAAATAGTGCGGTTGTTTCAGTACCTGATGAGCGTTTACACAAGCTTGCCGCACTTGTAGGAAGTAAAAAAATTATTCCATCTTATATCGAATTTGTCGATATTGCAGGGCTTGTTAAAGGTGCAAGCAAAGGGGAAGGGCTTGGTAATAAGTTCTTGTCAAATATTAGAGAAGTAGATGCAATATTGCATGTGTTACGTTGTTTTGAGGATGAAGACGTAACGCACGTACATAATAAGGTTGATCCGATTCATGACCTTGAAATAATTGAGATGGAGTTAATACTTGCTGATATAGAATCGGTGGAAAAGCGACTTGCTACAAGCGAAAAACGTTTGAAATCAGGTGATAAGACTTTAGCAGAGCAAATAGAGCTATTAAAAGAGGTTCATAAAGTATTAGCCGATGGTAAACCTGCAAGAGTGCTAAATAAAACTTTAGGAACTGATAATCTAAAGCAGTTACAGCTACTTACTTCTAAGCCTGTTCTGTACGTATGTAATGTGCTTGAAAAGGATGCAGCAAGTGGGAACGAGTTTACAAAATTAGTAGCAGAACAAGCAAAAAAAGAAGAAGCTAAAAGCGTTGTTATTTCCTCAAAAATAGAGGCAGATATTGCTTTACTTGAAGATGAGGAAGAGAAGAAAGAATTCCTAAATAGTATTGACCTCGAAGAAACAGGATTAAGTCAAGTAATTAAAGAAGGGTATAATCTCTTAAATCTGAAAAGCTTTTTTACGATTGGTCCTAAAGAAGCACATAGCTGGACTTTTAAAGATGGTACGCTTGCACCTGGTGCTGCGGGTATTATTCATACCGACTTTGAAAAAGGTTTTATCAGAGCAGAAGTTATAGGTTACGCAGATTATATAAATCTCGGTAGCGAAGCAAAAGCTAAAGAAGTGGGAAAAATGCGATTAGAGGGTAAAGAATACAAAATGCAGGATGGGGATATAGTACATTTTAGATTTAACGTCTGATATACTCGTTGAACTTGAAAAATTGGCTACGTCGTCCTTGTAAGTCCTCGGATGCTCACGTATTAAATATACGCTCCGCACCTCGGCTTACAGGCTCCTAGCTCTTTTCCAAGTTGAACTTCGTCTATCTATTTTGTTGTCTTTAAGGTATTATTTGCTCTACTTGAAAATTAGTAACAATGTTTTTGTAAGCCCTTGATTATTCGGCTTTGTTACGTAGAGCGAAAAACATGTTCGGTGTCATCCCGTGGCGGCATTGCCCGCATGGTTCCGATGTCATTCCGTTGATCGCAGGAATCCAGTATAAAGCGAGAGAAATCGAGCTTTTAATTTTAAAAATTTGCTATATTTATGCTTTTTTTTCTGGATTCCTGCGATCAACGGAATGACATATAGGACATTTTTTAATCTACGCAACAATGCCTCCCGTGAACAAGCCAAGGGATGACACTAACCCATACACTAAAAATTTATGAAAATTATTGCGAAGATTCCAGCATGGATGCTTTTATGCTTATTCACGTTATCACCCATAACGGAAACAATCTATACTTCAGGGTTACCAAGTATCACTGAGTATTTTAACACCGATGGTAGTACTACTCAAATCACATCTAGCCTATATTATTTAGGTTTTGCTCTTGGTATATTAACGCTTGGCAGATTATCCGATATTTACGGCAGAAGACCGGTTGTTTTATTCGGTCTTTGTATTTACGCTATATCTTCCATTATTAGCATTTTTGCACCTAACATAGAAACATTAATGTTAGCCCGTTTTGTGCAGGCTTTCGGCGTAAGTGTTGGTTCAGTTATCGGGCAGGCTATGGCTCGTGATTCTTATCAAGGTTCAGAATTATCATATGTTTATGCTAGTCTATCTCCATGGCTTTTATTTATTCCTTCTTTAGGTTCATCTATAGGAGGCTATATTATAGAATATTCAAGTTGGCATTACACTTTTGTATTCTTCAGTCTTACGGGTACAGTATTATTAACTTTATATTGTAAAATTTTACCTGAAACGAATCCTTATATAAATTTTTCGCAAACTAGCAAATATTTTGAGGTTTTAAAAGTAGTTATCAGAGATAAAAGCTTATGGTTATATGCTTTTATTATTGGAGCATTTAACGGCATATATTATGGTTTTTATATAGAAGCACCTTTTATTTTCATTGATAAAATGAAAGTTGCCCCATCTTTCTATGGTAAATTGGCGTTCTTGTTATCTTTTGCCGGTATTTTCGGCGGATTTTTAGGAGGATATTTAATAAAAAAACGTCACATACATGATCAAAAAGTAATGATTTTAGGGCTTGTTTTTAGTGTAATAGGCTGTAGCTTGCTCGCAATTGATGCTCTAATATTACAGGATAAAGAGGTAGGTCAAAACATAGCGGTTATTATGATGTTTGCACCTATGATGCTACATATGGTCGGGCATAATTTACTGATTCCTATGACTCTTCGTTATGCTTTAGAAGATTATGCTAAGGTAACAGGCACAGCAGGTTCTGTATTTGGTGCAATATATTATGTACTAATCGCAGCCGTAACTTTTTTAGTCTCTAAACTACACAGTGATACAATAGGTAATTTTGCTTTATTGTTCTTAGTTTTAAGTGTTAGCTCTGCTGCTGCGTTTTATTATATTTTAATTTTGTATAAGAAAAAATTGACATGAGCACAATAAATATTAAAGTCCCTAATAAAGAAACTTTAAAAGCTTTTGAGGAAACAGATAATGGGAAGTGTACAACTCGCACTTTAGAAGAGTTTGAGAAATATTTAGATGAGATAATGAAAGGTGAAGAAAGTAAAAAATAAGGTTTATCACTTTTGTTGTGTGGATCTAATTTTATTCCACATAGGTGTTATTATGTAGATACCAATCGCCATTGCGAGGAGACATTGTTGCGTGGATCAATTTTTCCTCTGTCATCCCGTGATTTATTCACGGGATCCAATTAAAAATATCAATAACATTGATATTTTTAATTGTTTTCTGGATCTAGTTCTCAAGCCAGAGTATGACACTGATGGTGCTTTTCGATCTATGCAACCGAGCCTTGCGAGGAGCGAACCTTTAATGTAATCCAGAAAAAATAATAAAAAATGCTATAAATTAGCATTTTTTACTGGATTGCTTCGTCAGGACTTATAGTTTTTCCTCGCAATGACGGGGAATTTGATCCACGCAGGTAATGCCTTAAGAGGAAATGACAGCGTGGTCCAAATTATCTTTAGTTTTATTATCTAGATAAATCTGTTTTTTAACGCTCTACCTTTGTTGAGATTGTTTAGCGTTTCGTTCTCTTCTAGTTAAAACTTTTTTACTTCTAGTACTAACATCGCTAGCCCATCCTGAATCAGTTCCGCTATCACTATTACTTCTTTCGCTATCGCTAGATACTTTTGCTGACCGTATTTTATTTAGAGCAGCTATTATAGGATCAGATGTTTCTTTAGTATCCTCTTTATTTTTAGGTATAGGTTTACCATCTTCACCATATTCAATTTTTTTAAGGTTAAATCCCCCCTGTATTTGTTTCATTAAATTTGTAGTATCTACTGCTGGGCGGGGTTGGTTAGTTTCTTTAGCCTTTTGAGGTGTTGATGTAACGGTATTATCACCAACAGGAGGAGGTGGCGGAACATTACCTGTAGGCATAGGCGGTGGAGGAGGAGGTGGTACATTAGATGCAGCAGTTTCTACATTTTTATGCTCAGTAGCTTCTGCTTTTGACACAGGGAGTGGCGTAGGAATATTATCTGTAGGCATAGGTGGTGGAGGGGCGGGTGGTGGTGTAAAAGTTTTTTCTTCAGTTACAGGAGGTGTTGTAGGTATAGCATTGTTAGGCAGTACAACAGCAGTTGGTTTAGTTTCAGCAGATTGCAATTGAGCAGCACTCGCTTGTTCAGCTATATTATTTGTATCTTTTACGTTTATATGCTTTTGAAGCTTTTCTTTTATCGCTTCTAATCTTTTACTATCAGGTAAATTTGAAATTATATTTTCAATATCTTGTTTTTTATTACTAACAAGTTCAAAAAACTTATTATTAGCTTTATGTAATTTTTCTTCTATATTTATAATAGTTTTAGTATTGTTTTCTTTATTTTTTGCTAAAACTTGCTCACTATTATTGACAAAAATATTTTTGATTTTTTGCCAGAAATTATTTAATTTTTCAAGCTTAGTAAAAGGTACTTCCTCTCTAATTTCAGCGACTTGTTTTTGTATTTTTTTGAGTTCTTCAATATTAGAATTTTCAGTCAATAAATTTAGGACATTTTGCTGGATGACTTTTAAATCGTTATGCTGATTTTCTAATTCTTCTGCATTAGGGAAATGCAAAGGTTTAGACATAGGTAATTGAGCAAATTTTTGTGGGTTAGCTGCATATTCGTTATTCAATAAATTGCTAAGCCTTTCACGTTGATCTTTAGATAAGTCTTTTTTTGCTAAATTCTCAAAATTCTTTCTAAGTTCTTTTTGTAACTCTTGTTTTAAAGGACCAGATTTATCTGCTACAGATAATATAGTATTGTCTATACGCTTTAATAATTTATTGTTTTGTTCTATAGCGTCTTTAGCTAATTGTTCTTCACTTTTTACAAAAACATATTTTATATTAGAGACTGTATTTATAAGTTTTTTAAACCAAGAAAGAGATTTAATATGCTCTTTTTTTAGTTCTTTAACTTCTTTCTGTATTTCAATAAAGCCTTGTAACTTTTGATTATGTTCGCATAGCTCATTTAGGTTACTTACTACTTTATCTAATGCTTCTTTTTCTTGATTTAAGTGATGATCAAGCTCAGTTATCTTTGCCATATAAACCCATTATAATTTAATGAGACATTATAATGAGTTTAGACCTTGAAATCAAATAAAATTAATATTTTTTAATACATTAGCAGCATAAATATTAACGTAATTTAAGAGATGATAATCCAATAAGGACAAATATGAGAGAGATAATCCAAAATCTTATTACGACTTTTGATTCTGTCCAGCCACTTTTTTCAAAGTGATGATGCAATGGTGCCATTTTAAATATTCGCTTTCCTTTGGTAGCTTTAAAGTAATATACCTGCATAATCACCGATATTGTTTCAATAACAAATAATCCGCCAACAATGCCTAAAACTATTTCATGTTTAGTAATAACACTAATAATTCCAAGCACACCGCCAAGGCTTAAGCTACCAGTATCACCCATAAAAACTTCAGCTGGTTGTGCGTTAAACCATAAAAATCCAAGACAGCTACCTACTATACTTGCACAAAAAATCGTTAATTCTCCGGTATTTGGTAGGTAAGTTAGTTGTAGATAATTTGAGTAAATTAAATTTCCGACTAGGTAGCTTATTAAAGCAAAAGAACCGGCAGTTAAGGCAATAGGAACTGTTGCGAGTCCATCAAGTCCATCAGTGAGGTTAACAGCATTAGAAGCACCGACTATAACGAATATGGCGAAGAATATATATAAATAACCAAGGTCCATACTTAAACTTTTAAAAAATGGTACGTTAAGCATGTGACTAGGGCTATCAATTGTATATTCTAGTAAAATACATACTATTAAGCTAATAATGCCCTGAAGTAAAAGTTTACTTTTTCCCTTTACGCCATAATGGTTATTTTTGGTTACTTTTGCATAATCATCAAGGAAACCAATAATACCGAAGCTAACAAAACCAAATAAGGTAATCCAAATATATTTATTGGTTAAATCGGCAAGCAATAAGGTAGAAAAACAGCTGGATAATATAATCATAATACCACCCATAGTAGGAGTGCCGGCTTTTGCTTGATGTGATTCAGGACCATCTAAACGTATCGGTTGACCATATTTTTGAAGAGTTTGTAAAAACTTTATTAGCCTTGGACCGATAAGAAAACTAAGACTAAGAGTAACTAGAACGGCAAGCCCGCTACGAAAAGTTATATAATGAAATAAGTTAGCTATATGTGAATTATGAATGTAAGGTAGTAAGAGGTTGTATAACATATTTTAGTTTAAATTTAAAAGTGTAAGTTAGTTTAATTTACTTTAGTGTAATAATCAATAATCTTGTCAAGTTTTATTCCTCTAGAACCTTTTATCAAAATAAGCTCATCATTTTTGAATAAATCATTTGTAGATGCAATTAATTCATCAATATTTTTAAAATATGCTTTAGTTATTTTTTCAGGTAATGCATCATAAATATATTTAGTATTTGCACCTACCAAAAAAACCTTAGAACAACCTAAATCTAATATATAAGGTACTAGCTCTTTATGAAGCCTTTCTGAATTCTGCCCAAGCTCCAGCATCTCACCTATTATAGCGGTTTTATTTGTGGCAGGCATTTGCTTTAAATATTCTAAGGCAGCTTTCATTGACGTAGGGCTTGCATTATAATAATCACAAATAATGCGGCTATTTCCTATATTAATAATTTTGCCTCTACCTTTTGTCATAGGAATATTTTTCAAATAACCAGCAGCTTTATTTAAATCTTGATTAAGCAAAAAGATGATCAATAATATACTAGCATAATTTTCGGCAAAGTGCTTAGGTATGAATGGTATAGTAGTCTCTATAATCGCATCATATATCTTATATTTTAAATGAACTTGTTCCCCAGAAATTTCATATAAAATTAACTCAGCTGAAGATGATTTATCAAAATTGTGTATATTTTCTATAGATAGTTTTTTCAATATAGATAAGATTCTATCGTAACAATTACTATCGGAATTAATAACGGCAATTCCATCTTTGTCAAAGCTCTCAAAAATTTCGCATTTAGCTTCAGCAATATCTTCAAGTGAGTTAAAAAACTCCAAATGTGCTTCTGAAATATTAGTGATCATAGCAATATTTGGCTTTAATATTTGAACTAGCTCCCGTATCTCACCTTTATGGTTCATACCGAGTTCAAAAATAGCAAATTCTGTATCATCCGGCATTGAAGCAAGATTAATGAGTAACCCTAAATGATTATTGAAATTACCTCGGCTAGCGAAAGTTAGTGCTTCATGCTGTAATAGAGTTTTTAAGGCTTCTTTAGTTGAAGTCTTACCAACACTACCGGTTATAGCAATAAATTTGGCGTTTGAATTTTTTCTTTTATACAAAGCCAGCTGTTCTAGGGCTTTTAAGCAGTCATCTACTAAGATAATTTTATTTTTATCAGCTATATCTACTTGCTTACTAACTATTACTGCTGATGCTCCTTGATTAATGGCATCTTGAATATAATCGTGACCGTCTTTATTGCCTTGAAGTGCTATAAATAAATCACCCTTTTTAATATCTTTAGAGTTAAATTGTATTTCGTTGGTGATAATAGATTGCGATATTAATAGCCCTAATGCATCGCTTAAAGTTTTAGAATTCCAAATCATGTGTTTTTGTTGTTGTGCGTTTTAATTGTATTACTATGTCATTCCCGCGTAGGCGGGAATCCAGATTTTTAGCTGTCATCCCGTGACTTGATCACGGGATCTTGTATCACAGATTGTGTCCTGAGATACTGCGGTCAAGCCGCAGTATGACAGACTTTTTACTGGATTCCCGCCGTTGCTAAGAATGACATAGATGCCACCTCGGCGTCATCAAACCTTATCTTCTCATCACCTATAATTTGATAATTTTCATGTCCTTTGCCGGCGATTAGTAAAATATCGTCTTTCTTTAAATTATTTATCCCGTATTTAATAGCTTCTTTTCTGTCAGCTATTTCTATATAGTTTGTTGTTACTATCCCGCTAATAATTTCTTGCCTGATAGCTTTTGGGTCTTCATGGCGTGGGTTATCGTCCGTCACAATAACATTATCTGCTATTGAGGCTGCTATTTTTCCCATAAGTTTTCTTTTGGTAGTATCACGATTACCGCCACAGCCAAAAATTATGCTTAATTTACCACCCTTAGCTTTAATATTTTTTAGCTCAGTTAAAGCTTTTTCAAGAGCGTCGGGAGTATGGGCATAATCAATGAATATATTAGTTCTGTTCACTCGTTCCATTCGTCCTTTTACGGCTTTAACTTTAGTTAAAGCATTTATAACTTTACTAAAATCAAAACTGGTATAATAAACACTAGGTCCGGCTATTAATAAATTACTAGCCTGAAAGCTACCTATTATTGGGGTATCAAAATCATAATTTTTATTATCAAAGATAAAATTAATATTTTGTCCTTTTAAAGAACTGTTAGTTTTAGTTATTTTACAATTACCGTTTGCTCCAACGCATAAATATTTTATCTTATGCTTATCCAAATAATCTTTAATAAACTTTATTTCTTCTATATCAGAATTTAATATTGCAATGCCATCTTTTGCTAAATGATCGGTAAATAACTTTAATTTAGCAAGCAAATAATTTTCTTTTGTGTGATGATAGTCAAGGTGATCTTGGCTAAAGCTAGTGAAACATGCAACATTTACTTTTAAATCGCCAAGCCTTTGTTGATCTAAGCCGTGGCTTGAAGCTTCAAATGCTAAATAATCTATCCCATTTTTAGCTAGTTTATGAGCAATTTTTCTAAAACTTAAATAGTCAGTTGTAGTTAATCCGCCTATGGACTCATTAAAATTATCGATGCCAAAAACTTCTACGCCTATTGTGCCTATTGATGCTGCTTTTTGTCCAATTAACGAATATATTTGAGCTATGTATGATACTACTGAGCTTTTGCCGTTAGTCCCAGTTACGGCTATCATAGTTTTAGGTTTTTTAGGGTAAAAGAGTTCTATAGCTTCATGTAAAGTTTCTTTGATGTCTTCCACAAAGATTACTTTATTTGTAGTGTTTTTTTTATCATCAGTAATAACTAATGCTGCTCCTTTCTCTAAAGCATCTGCAATAAAATCATTCCCATTTTTAATAGCAAAAAAGGCATCGTTTGCCTTAATAGTTTTAGAATTATTCGATAAACCTTTTACGTTATGTTTTTCAAATAATTGTTTTAAGGTAGGGGTCATATGTTAAATTATAATTATGATGTTGTTTCCGTATAGATGTCATCCCGTGGACAAGCCACGGGATGACATCTAAAGCATTTTCTGAGCCATGCAACATAGCCATTTGCTCCCCGCAATGACGCTTAAATTTCCGATAAATTCCATAATAGCTGATTCGCCTCAGTAATTATAGTCTTACCTACTAACTTCTTGATAAACACTAATTTATTATCAGGTTTAATTTTTGCGTTAGCAGTATAGGTACTGACAAATTTTAGAATCTTATCAGCCATATCAGCGTTTTTATAAAATTTAATTACAAAACCGTTATCGCCTGAATCTAGATTTTCAATGTTCAATTTAAAGCATAATAGTTTTATTTTGACAATATCAAGTAAATTATTAAATTCAGTTGGCAAGCTGCCAAATCTATCTATCATTTCGTCTTTAAATTTTTCTACTTCCAGATCATCGTTTAGATTACCTATTCTTCTATATAAACCAAGCTTTAGAACTGAATCTGATACATAATTATCAGGAATAAAGACCGATAAACCTAAATTAATAGTCGGGATGAAAGGCTGCTCGCCGCTTATCGGCTCATCTTTAAAAATAGCTATCTGTTCTTCCAGCATTTCTTGATAAAGCTCTGTTCCGACTTCTCTAATTTGCCCTGATTGCTCTTCACCTATTAAATTACCGAAACCCCGTAAATCCATATCATGGCTTGCGATAGTAAAGCCTGAACCGAGAGCACAGCTATTCTGGATTATCTCTAAACGTCTTAAGCTATGTGGCGTCATTTTTTTATGACTTGGCAGTGTTAAGTAGGCATAACCTCGCATCTTACCACGTCCGATTCTTCCACGTAATTGATATAGCTGACTCAAGCCCAGCATATCGGCTTTATGGATAATCATAGTATTAGCGTCTTGTATATCAATTCCTGACTCTATTATAGTTGTTGAGATTAATATATCGAATTTGCCGGCATAAAATTCACTCATGATCTCGTCAATTTTATTCGGCGACATTTTACCATGTGCGACTTTATAGCTTAATTCAGGGACGATTTGCTTTAACTGCTTTTCGATATCCTCTATATCGTTAATTCTTGGAACGACAAAAAAGCTTTTACCGCCCCTAAAATGCTCATGCAGTAATGCATCCCTGATAATAACAGGATCAAACGGCATAACAGAGGTGCGGACTTCCAGCCTGTTTAGTGGAGGTGTTGCGATAATGCTTAGCTCTTTTAAGCCGGTCATCGACATTTGTAAGGTGCGAGGTATTGGAGTCGCAGACATTGCAAGCACGTGGGTAGAAGATTTTAGCGATTTAAGGAATTCCTTTTGACCAACTCCGAAATGTTGTTCTTCATCTATAATTAATAGTTTAAGGTTACAAAACTTAGTCACTTTATGCAGTAAAGAATGCGTACCTATTATTATATTTATCTTGCCGCTTTCAAGTTCCGATCTAACAATTTTTGCTTCTTTGGAGCTAACAACGCTAGATAATTGTTTGATATTTAAGTCAGAATCTTTAAACCTTTCCGTAAATCTTGCAAAATGCTGACTGCACAGGATAGTAGTTGGTACGACAACCGCCACTTGTGGTGAATTTTCGTTTAGGGATTTAGCAACCATAAAGGCAGCACGCATTGCTACTTCAGTTTTACCAAAGCCAACATCCCCACATATTAGCCTATCCATTAACATGCCATTGCTTAAATCTTCTCTAATATCATTTATTGCGTTTAATTGATCTTCAGTCTCAGTAAAAGGAAATTTAGCACAAAATTTATCATATTCTTCAAGGTCAAATTCAATAGCAGCAGTGGTATTAAGCTTTCTTTTGGCAGCTATTTGCATTAAATGCAAGGCAATTTCCTTAATACGGTTTTTAAGTTTAGCTTTATTTTTTTGCCATGAGACGCTGCCTAGCTTATCAAGCTGTGCTACATCACTGCCATATTTCTTTATTACCTCAATATTTTCAACTGGTATATATAGCTTATCATTACCGGCGTAGAGAATCTTTAAGAAATCGTGAAGCTTGCCTTTAATCTCTAAAGCCTCAAGCTTTAAGAACTGCCCTATACCATGATCCTTATGGACTATTAGCTCTCCCTCGGCTAAATGATCAAGCTCAAGTAAAATATTCTTAAGTTTCTTGTTAGTATTTGTAGGGGTAACTTTTTCTTCTAACAGTTCGCTAGCTGCAATAAATAAATATTCAGGAGTAGAAAAGCTTTGATTTAAAGGTAATATAGCAATATTGATAGTATTTGTTTTAGCCTCTTCTAAATATTCTATTTCATTATAACTATATTCATAGTTTTCGATTATACTTTTAACTCTTTCAAAGCTACTTAAAACACTTGAGCCTATAATAATTTTCTTACGAGAATTAGCTTTGATAACTTCAAACAGCTTATCAAAAATAGTTTTCTTTTCTACAAAGCTGGCAGCTGCTATATTTTCAACTATGCTAGCCTGCTCAGAATTTTCATAGCTAATTAGGATATTATTTTCCTGCTCAAGTAATTCTATAGCTTCAAGAGAAGTAAAATATAGCTGGGATGGTGAAAGAGTAGGGTAAAAGCTGTTAAATTTAAGTTTATTGGCATCTAGCCTTGCTTTGTAAAAATCGTTATAGCTATGCTCGAATTCTAAAATAGCTTGTTTTGTTAGATTATCAAAGATAATGACCGGATTATTAAGGTAGTCTGTTAGACCCGAATAGCTATCATAAAATAAAGGTAGTAATTGCTCATAACCTGAGAACTTTCTTCCGCCGGTTATTGCTTCATATAAAGGATTATCGGTATGATTAACTCCAAAATTACGCAGGTAATTATCTTTAAAATTACTGATTGTTTCAGGATTTAAAACTATCTCATTTGCTGGACTAATAATTAGCTCATTACAAGATCTGGTTGAGATTTGCGTATCAATATCAAACTGTTTGATAGACTCGACATAATCCCAGCTAAAATTAATTCTATAGCCTTTAGATTCAGGTAATATTAAGTCAACAATCTCGCCTCTTACTGCAAATTCTCCAACATCAACAGTGCTTGCATTTCTTGTAAAGCTATTCTCTACCAAAAACTTACTAAGCTCGTTCGCACTTAGTTTCATTTTAGGAAATAGTTTTAGATAATATTTAGCAAAGAAATCCTTAGGTGGTAATTTATTCAATAAATTCGTTGCGTGAGTAATGACTAATTTATTTCCTTTATTGGTCGTAAGTTTACTTAATGTTTCGGCTCGCTTAGATAAAATATTGCAATTTGGTGACGTATGGTCATAAGGAATTGTATCATAGCTCGGAAAATAATATATATTTTCGCTCGGTAAAAAAAATAAAGCCTGCTTGTATAATTGCAACGCCTCTTCTTCATTGCTTGTAACTAAGACAAAATCTTGCTTAGAATTCTTTATAAAGCTATCAATTGTGAAGAAAGATTTAGCAGCTTGTGGAAATTTTTGTTGTAACATGTATGATGGGAAATTATATTTTTATTATTTTGCGTAATTGCTCCATTATTTCGGCATCTAAATTAGAAGGAACGGAAGATTTATTAGTAATCCAATTATAAAGGTCATTGTCATTTTGATCAAGTATTAAAGCATAGCTTAAAAGTTTTTCTTCCGCCATGAAAGGTAGATAAAGACTAGCAAAATTGCCTAATATATAATCCATTTCTTTGCAACCACGATTTTTACTACGATAAAAAAGTTTCTTTTGTAAAGAGTTTTTATTTAATTTATTCATGTTATAAAATCTTGCAAAATTTTTTTATGATAATATTATTAAAACTATCAGAGACCAAGAATATTTTAAAAATATTTAAGGTTTTGCGAAAGCTATACTATCTAACAAATTCATCTTCGCATGAATAAAATCCAATAGTTTAAACATTTTATTATATATAACAGCAATATAAGTAATAGGCAAAATATGTTAGTTCAAAATATCTGTTCTAAAGAAGCTTATAATATGCTGGTTTCGAATAATAATACTTTTCTTGTTGATGTTAGAACAGAAGAAGAATGGAAAAATGTGGGTGTTCCGAGTTTAAGTAATAAAAATAATGTAATCTTTTTAAGTTGGCAGCTATCACCTTTTATGGAGCTGAATAAAGATTTTGAAGATAGATTTTTATCTATTATTGATGATAAAATGTCTAACATTATATTTTTTTATGTAGATCAGGGCATAGATCATTAATGGCAGCAAATTTTATGGCTAATATAGGCTATAAAAATTGTTATAATATTATTGATGGTTTCGAGGGAAATCTTCAAAATAAAGGCTGGAAACAAAGTAACTTACCGTGGCAGTTTTAAGTGAATACTAATCAAATAATTTTAACAAATCAAAATGATAATAGTGTAAATGTCTGGAGTAACGTAACCCAAGACCTTTATAACTATTACGGTGAGGCTTTATATAATAGCTGGTTTAGTAAGGTCAATTTTATAGAATCTTCACTAAATACTGTTATTCTTTGTGCTCCTACCAATTTTATTAGAGATTGGATAAAATCTAAATATTCTGTCGTTATATTGCAATTATTTCAGCATTATAATAATGCTATTAAAACAGTAGAAATAATTACTAAAGAATTGCCGGCATCTAATCAAGCAACTCTTGAGTTGCCTACTAAAACTTTTGCCGATATTGGTAGTAGTGAGCTTAATTCAGAAAATATTTTCTCAACGTTTGATATACGTTTTACTTTCGATAATTTTGTTGTTGGTGCTCCAAATGAGCTTGCTTATGCTGTTGCAAGAGCAGTAGCCGAGTCATCAAGTGCAGTTTCCGAATCTAACCCTCTCTTCCTATATGGTGGGGTAGGGCTTGGTAAAACACATTTAATGCATGCAATTGGTTGGTATATAAAACAAAATAACCCAAGCCGTAAGGTTATATATATGTCGGCAGAAAAATTTATGTACCAATTTGTTAAAGCTTTGCGTAACAAAGAAGTAATGTCTTTTAAAGAGAAATTTCGCTCAGTCGATGTATTAATGATTGATGATATTCAGTTTATTTGTGGTAAAGATAGTACGCAGGAAGAGTTCTTCCATACGTTCAATACGCTGATTGATAATAACCGTCAGATGGTTATTTCTTGCGATAGATCGCCTTCCGATTTAGATGATATTGAAGACCGAATTAAATCCCGTTTAGGGTGGGGTTTAGTGGCAGATGTTCATAGCACTACTTATGAGTTACGTCTTGGTATTTTAGAGTCTAAAATTGAGCAGATGAACGTTAAAGTTCCAAAAGATGTAATTGATTTTTTAGCTTCTAAGATTGTTTCAAATGTAAGAGAGCTTGAGGGAGCATTAAATAAGGTTATTGCTCACTCTAACTTTACTGCAAAAGAAATAACACTCGAAAATACACAAAATATTTTAAGAGATTTGCTCCGTTCTAATGAAAGGATAATTACAGTTGAAGATATTCAGAAAAAAGTAGCTAATCGTTACAATATTAAATTATCTGATATGTCCTCACCTCGTAGAATGCGTACCATTGCAAGACCGCGTCAGATAGCTATGTATTTAAGTAAAATCCTCACCCCTAAAAGTCTAGTCGATATAGGTAAAAAATTCGGTAAAAAAGACCATACAACAGTTATGCACGCCATCAAGAAAGTAGAAGAGCTATTAGAAAGCGACTTAGAATTACGCGAAGAGATTAACCTAATGATGAAAATCTTGCAGAATTAGCCTGTGCGTTATTGTGACAAGCGTTGTTGTATAGTCCATATGTCATTCCCGCGGAAGCGGGAATCCAGAAAAAAGCATAAATATAGTAAATTTTTGGAGTTAAAAGCTCGATATTATCTCGCTTTATGCTGGATTCCCGCTTCCGCAGGAATGACATATAATTCGTCTAATTAATCCCCCAAAAAACCACTATTAGCAGTACCTCTATAAAAAAAATCTTTTCAAAACTCTCTGGGAAGTACGATATTAAAAGAACCATAGAGAATTGTGGTTATGGGGAAGGGTGTGCGTATTTTTTAGAAATTAATCCTAACGAATTACTATATAAGGAAGAGCTAATTTTTAATTATTATGGCTGTGATAATCAAATATTTGCAGTAAAAGAATATAAATATATTCTGGAAAATAATAATATCACCAAATATTTTACTACTCCAGAAAACAGCTTGTTTTATCAGTTAGATTTCATCAATAATATATACTCGAATGATTTGGATAATTGGAATGTAAAGCAAGGGTCGAGTACGCACAGCCTATACTTAATAGGTGAGCATGTGAGTTCCTCGAAGTTTTGCAGAGCCAATTCTTCAAAGCAGAAAAGTATAACAGCTACAGGTAGGCATTTATGCGGTAAAGACCACTATAATGCTACCTATATATTTTTAGATCCCAACTCCTTTACTCTTAATTACCACATCCTAGGACCAGAAAAAAATTATAATATTAATAGTAGTTTTACAAGGATATAGAGCTGCTATCTTCCCCCATTATTTTATAATATTCTTTTATTGCATCATCTAAACTTGAATCATAAGTTTCTTCATTATGAGTTTTTAAAAGTTTGTTATTAATATTTTCAGTACTAACTATTTTTCTCTTAATAGGAGGTATTGAAAATTTTAATTTATCTCCGGATTGAGAAAATATAGAATTAGAGTTATTTATTTTGGCTGTAATATCTTTTAATACTTCTTTATTTTTAAACTCTTCTACTGTTTTTACACTTGTGATATATTCAGGTGCATCAATATTGTACCATTCTTTTATCTTCGCACATAAAATTTGTAAAATCTCAGGGATAATTTTCTTGATATCCTTTTTTAAATCTGCTTGGACTTTAACCAAAAAAGAATCAAGCTTAGGTAATATTTTTTGGAATTCAAAAAATGTATTTTCTATCAAATCCTTAACTTTCTTTGAAAATATGGTTTTTTTTAATAGGGCTTCTTTAAATAATAATAAATATTGTTCTGGTCGACTGCCAAAATGAGGAATTAAATTATATAAATTTTCTTCTAATGATTTAACTAAGCCATTGGAAAAATTTGTGCTATTAACTAATTTAACGAAATCTTGTAATTCTTTTAAATTTATTAAATTAATGTTTTCGTTTATCTTAATTTTAGTTGCTTGTACAGAAGTTATTATATTAAATAATTGATTAATATGTTCTAATTTAATATTTACAAATTTGCTAAACCATTCAACTAATATATGACCTTCATTTCTAAGTAACAAAAAATCTTCTTTAATATTATTTATATCATAATCCATAAAATGAGTATTAGGTAACTCAAAACAATTATTATTAACTATTCCTCTAGATTTTGAAATTGCAGTTTGAATTGATAATGGAAAAAAATTTCTTCTTTTAAATATTTAGTATCTTTGATAATAAGCTCAAGAAACATAGGAGCAGTAAATAAAGTAGCATTATTCCTTTGCATTTCGACTATAAACAATAGATGAGTTAACTGTTCCGCAAAATTATTTAATTCTTGAGAAAGTTTTTCTGTATTAGCAATTTTTTTGTTCTGAACTAATTCAAAAATACGTTCTACTATATTTTCTCTATGTGCTTCGTTACGTAACATTCTTTGAAAAATATCTTTATAAGTTCCAAATCCGAATATCTCAGTTTGTACATTGCCGGTTTCATAATGTATTACGTGGCTATCAGTAAAAGCAGGTAGTTCTGAATTTGATAGTTCATAAGAAGTAGAAGAGCTGTGGTTTTTAGCTTCCTTTATCGTCAAATATTTTATTTTATTTTTATTATTTCGATTAGTAACTTTTGAACAAGCTAGAATTTTTGCAGAATTATTTGATTTTATTTCAATATTTAAATTATTTTGAAATAAAAGCTTTAAATTAATTTCTCTGTTTTTTTGTATTTCTTCAATTAGAGAACTTTTAATTTTATTATTTGTAATTTCGTTTTTAGTAATAAAGACATTTGGTAAGTTAACATGTTTATCAAATAAAAAATTAAATAATTGAATATAGTCTTCATCTGTAATAGGATTTTCCTTATTATTAATAAATAATTGATCCAGTTTAATATTAAATGACAACTTGATATTATCTAATAGTTTATTACGATTTGTATCTTTTAAACTTAATTTTCTTTCTTTAATTTTTTGATAAGCATTATTTATTATAGAACTCCTAAAGAATCTATCAGCTAAGTTATGTAATATTAATCCTAGTTTGGCTTTAAATTCATCAGCATTATGAATATTTTTAATATTTATTATATTATTAAATAAATAATTGTTATAATTTATAGAGATAATTTTATTTATTATCTGATTTTCTTTTTCTTCATCAGAGCTGTCTATATAGTATTTTTTTTTCATAAATTAGTTTTTCTTATTTAGTAAAAGCATCGCATAAGCCTAAAAAACTAACCGCAAAATCTGTATAATCGTTTTGTTGTGCTATTGATTCTATAAAGCTTAGATTAAATTCTTGCGGTGAAATTTCTACAGTACCTAAAACACAATTAACTGTTGCTATTGCAGTAATTACATCTTTTTTTGGCATACATTCTAATATCTTGCTTTGCACATAATTAATTAAATATTGTTTTTGCTCAGGAATAATAAATAAACTTAGTACTTTTTGTACATCTGGATATATTTCAACAACTTTTAGCCCTATATCCTTAGGATCATACTCAATCATAATTTCTACCCTTAATTTTTTAAATATCCTTATCTATATACTAAAATATTAACTACTAATCAAGTTACTAATAGTTGTAACTTTATTTAACAAGTTAAAATATACTAAGTATTCAAAAAGCAATAAGTTGACAATTATTAACTTTTATTATATATTGTCGCACAATTAAACTTTGGGGTTATTGTGATGGCAGAGATAATAGATGGCGTAAAAACTAATGATAATGGAATAAATCTTTTGTTATTAGAAGGAGGAGGTGTAAAAGGGGATATAGAAGTAGTAATATTAAACAATATAGAGCAATTAACTGGTAAGCCCACATGTGAATTATTTCCCGTTAGAGGAGGTACTAGTGTTGGTGGACTTATTGCTATTTTGTCTGGAATACCTGATCCTAATGATTCTCATAAACCATTACTTACTATGCAAGAGGTTGTAGATTTATTTGAAAAAATGGCTCAAGATATTTTTCCGCAGGAATTAACTTTTAGGAAAGTATGGAGTTTAAACGGCTTATTAAGTAATAAATTTTCTCCAGAACCTTTAATAAAATTATTGAAAGAATATTGTAAGGATTACACTTTAAAAGATTTAATCGGAGATGTTGTAGTTACAGGCTATGATCTTGATAATAAAGAAAATCCACTTATTACTTTTTCTACAATAGATGCTAGGAAGAGTGATGATAATAATTATTTACTATCTGATATAATTCAAGGAATAACTGCTGCACCAGGATTTTTTCCTAGTAAATCATTAAGTAATGTTACTAACACTAAACATCATACTATTATTGATGGAGGGGTGTATGCTAATGATCCGGCTTTAATGACATGGAAATTATTGGAGGAAAATAATTATAAAATTGATAATGCTATGTATCTATCATTAAAAGAAGAATCAAATGATGAGTACCAAACTATTTGTTGTGGTGGAGGAATAATAGAGTTATTAAAAAACAATATAACAGGTAAAATTTTAGATGCAACGCAATTATCTGATGAAATGATCACACAAAAAATTTTTGGTGATAAACTAATAGAAATAGCTACCTATATTCCAGAAGAGCATTCTGGAATGAGTAATTCAAGCTCTGAAAATCTTCAAGTACTTAAAGAGCTAGCAAACAAATCTATTCATGAAAGCTCTAATTTTAAGAATATAAATTATAATGAAAATTTTAAAGAAATTGTTGATAGGGTGGTCGTTAATTATAATAAAAATAACCCCGATAATAAAATTGTTGAGAATGATTATTATAAAGAATTATTTTCTAATGTTTTTGATAGGAATAATATTGTGGATGAGGGATTTGAAGAGGATAAGAATATAGAAGTTGTAAAAGCTAAACCCCGAAAAACAAAGTTTTAGATTTAAAAAATGAAGGTTTTGAAGGATGATATAGAATATGAAAAAGCTGAACTATTAACAGGTGTAAAGAAAATTTTTTGAGGAATTTTATGGAAAAAAATCCAGACCTAAAAGAAGATATAGAGCAGTTTTTACAAAAGGCTAAAAGCTATACATTAGAAGAAGTAAAAGAACGGGTTGTTAATTTTGAACAAGCAAGTTTAAAATGGCAAGAAGAGCAAGCTAAAGACGATATGTTAAGTAGTTGTGCTATAGAAGCTTTAAAAGAAGATATTGAACTCGAAGGTGAAGAGCATACTGATGATGTAGGCTATAATGAAATTATGGTGTAATAGCCCTACTCGGGACTTTGCTTATAGATTTTATAGTACGGGGCAGTTAAAGGAATAGTGCCAGATAGTACGTTATGAGCTATGCGACTGCAAGGAGCGTGGCAATCCAGAAAAAATAATAAAAAATGCTATGCATTTTACTAGATTGCTTCGTCAAATTATTTCGTAATTTCCTCGCAATGATGGAAAAACTGATCCACGCCACTGGGGGCATTGTTGTCTGGATCAAAAAAACACTCTCGGTGTCATCTAGTTGCTTGGGAACTAGATCCAGAAAATAATAAAAAATACTAATTTTATGAGTATTTTTAACTGGCTCTAGTTCATAAATCACGGGATGACAATTGGAAAACCGATCCACGCAGGCAATGTTGCCACGGGGTAACAATGAAGATGTTTTTCAATCTACATGACAACCATACCTAAATGAAAAAGATATAACAACAGTAGGTAGAACGAGGTTTTATTTGGAAAAGAGCAAGGAGTCCGCAAGACGAGGAACTGGAGCGTAGACGCAAGTAAAGTGAGTTACCTATGTACTTATAGTATGACGTACAGGGTATAATAAAGCTTCAGATAAGATAAACTTCAAGGTGAGCCTGCGGAGCGTATAATTAATACGTGAACACAGGCAGATCCTACAAAATTCGTTTGTATCAAGTTATTAATACACTATAGCCAATTTTTCAAATTAAACGAGTATACTATTAACGAGAATATAGCTCGACTACTAAATGAACTTCAGGAGTAAAAGGATATCTAACGTCGGAAATTGTTGGGACTCTTAGATATTTACCACTTAATGAATCTACATCAAATGATACATAATCAGGTGTTGTTTGACCTTGCTTTGAAACTGATTCTTGAATGATGCCCATTTGTCTTGAAGCTTCTTTGATCTCTATAACATCACCTTCTTTAAGACGCATACTTGCTATATCAGCTTTCTTACCATTTACTTTAATATGACCGTGTGATATTAATTGTCTAGAAGAGAAAATAGTTGGTGCAATATTCATTCTGTAAACTATAGAGTCAAGTCTACTTTCAAGTAATCCGATGAAGTTCTCACCAGTATTACCTTTCATTTTTTGAGCAAATCCAAAGATATTTCTAAATTGCTTTTCAGTGATACGACCGTAATGGCATTTTATTCTTTGTTTAGCTTTTAAATGTAACCCATAATCGGAGGTTTTAACCATGGTATTGCGTCCATGTTGACCTGGGCGATAATTTCGGGTATTAAATGCATCTTTACCATCACCCCATAAGCTAACACCAAGTCTTCTACTAGCTTTATATTTAGAACGTACGATTTTTGTCACTGAAAATATCCTTAACTTTTAAATTATAATTACAAAAAAATATATACATTTCTTACATTAAAGTCAATCGTTGATTTTTACCTTAAAACTTTTTATATTTAGTAAAAAAACTTTTATATGAATTCTTTAACAAAATCAATAAATTTAGATAAAGTTAGTTATCCTCAAAGTACAGTTAAAGACTATATTTTACTAATGAAACCACGTGTAATGTCATTGGTTGTTTTTACTGGCTTTTCTGGAATGTGGCTTGCTCCTAATTCTCTGCATCCTTTCATTAGTGTAATTGCTTTAATCTGTATAGCCATAGGTGCAGGTAGTGCTGGAGCGATTAATATGTGGTATGATAGGGATATTGATGCTTTGATGAAACGTACACAAAAAAGACCGATAGTTAGAGGAGCTATAGAAGCTGATGAAGCGTTATCATTTGGATTAATAATGGCATTCTTTTCAGTATTTTTTATGGCATTATGCGTAAATTTCCTATCAGCATTATTATTATTATTTACTATTTTTTATTATATATGCATTTATACTATGTGGTTAAAGCGTAGTTCTATCCAAAATATTGTTATTGGTGGAGCTGCTGGAGCTCTCCCTCCTGTAATAGGTTATGCTTCTGTAAGTGGCAGCGTGTCTTTGGATTCTGTTATATTGTTCCTCATTATCTTTATTTGGACACCGCCTCATTCTTGGGCTTTGGCTTTATTTTGTAACGATGATTATAAAAACTGTAAAGTGCCTATGATGCCTGTAATAAAAGGAGCTTTATATACTAAGAAACAAATTCTAATTTACAGCGTACTTTTATTTTTGACTTCTCTTAAGCCTTTTTTTGTAGGTATGAGTAATATTATATATTTAGTAATTGCTGCGGTACTTGGTTTAGTGTTTTTATATTATTCTATATCATTATTTTATGATAATGCTGATAATAAGCAGGCAAAAAGATTTTTTGCTTATTCTATATTTTATTTGTTCTTTATATTTCTACTTTTAGATTTTTGTCGAGTATAGTTTTAAACTACCTTGACAAATCTAATCACAAAATAGTTACTTTTTATTAATAAGCCTATATAATGCCCTTTTAAAATCATTTTTTATAAGGGCAGTAATGGTTAATACAAGAAAATTTACAAATGAAGAACAAAAAATATTAGAAAATTTTGTAAAAAGTAATCAAGTCATAGAGTTGATCAATGATAAAATTTATGATACTGAAAAATGTAGACAATGGGTAAATGAAAATTCAAAAATTAATGATGCTCTAAGTAAATACCTAAATTTCAAAACAAAATATTCATTAGATTATAAAGATAAATTCTTGTGGATATTATCTGATATAATAAATTGTCAGTCAGATGAAAAAGCTAGCCCATATCATAAACAAATTAATAATTCTGCAAATCTTAAAAATCTTTTGATATTATTAGGAATATGTGCAGAAATTAACGAGATTCAAAATATAATAAATGACGATCTTATAAAAAATAATAAATACTTAGAAAGAATAGCAAAAATGTGCTTGGATTATTACTCTCTAGAGAAAAAGAACTTCATACCCTCAAATAGACTTAATTCAATCTTAAAAGAAATTAACAAATATAAGAATAATTTCACAAGTAATTTATATAATGATTCAGAGATTGAAGAAGATATAGATGATCTAATATCTTACATTGAAGAGAAAAAAATACCTTACGATTTCATAGAATTAGAAGAAGAAAAATTTGGAAATAGAGGTATAAAACGAAAATACGAAGAAGATATAGATAAGAATAACAACGATAATGATGAGTATCCCACAAAAAAATTAGTTAAAGATGAAAAATATGTTATCCTGCTAAAATATTATCTTTCAATTTAGAATGTATCGGTGAATCAATATTTAGTTCAGATTCTGAATAAAATCTGAGTTATTTAAAACAGTTTCTTTAATCCTTTTTGCAGCAGTTTATTAACAGGATCGGTAGGTTGGTTTTGCGGTTGCTCTGTATTATTCTGTTCATTACTACTATCTTCCTTTTTCTTTCTTAAACCTAAAGCATCTTTTATAATATTTTCAGGTTTCTTTTCACCGCTTTTTAGATCTTTGATGACGCTGCTAAATACATTTTTTATTAAATATGTTTGAAGAGCTTCTATATCTAATTTATGTTGTGGATTATTTATAGAACCGTAAAGTTTGACTCCTAGAGGAGGAAAATTATTGATAGTGACGCTTGCCCCAACATCTAGCATATATTGTGGTAGGTTAATCTGACCATGAGCATTGGCTTTAGCTGGGCTAGCATCTAAATGACATTCAGTTAGTCGTACCATGCCACGCTCTATATTACCGGTTGCTACTAAATTGGAAAAGGATGTAGTACCGCCACTAAAAGATCCATTAATAAGGCGTAGAACTCCTTCCGTATTTTTAGCATTATTTATCGCATCCACAATGCGGTTTAAATCAAATCCGCTAATTTTTCCATTACTACTATTTACGTTAAATTGTCCATTTAAATTATTAACATAAGTATAAACGCTATTACCAGTAGAATTAAGTTCGGTGGTAAAATTTAATCGTCCATCGGTTATTTTTATTTTACCACTTTGTGGAGTTAAGCTTTTAACATAAGCATTTTTTAAATCAATTTTAATCGCTGCATTTTGATCTTTTCCTGAGCTTACATAACCGTTTGCGTTAAGATCGCCACCATAAATATTTGCACTAACTGAAGTAATATTTAGCTTACCTCCGGTAATAGCTAATTTTGCTTTAAAATTATTTATTACCAATGAATCATTGGTTAGTTTATCTATATTTGCTGATAGCTGTCCCTCGATTGTATTTAAAAAGCTTAAATCAATAGGACTATTTGACCAAGGAGTGCTACTTTTAGGAGCATTAGCAGACGCTTGACCTGTATTATTTGCAACAGGATTAGAAGCAGATGTAGGTGCAGGAGCAGGGCTGCCTGAGGTAATTTTTTCTAAGTTAATTAATGGGCTGTATATATTAAGGTTAAAATTAGTTTTTTGAGAAGCTAAATTAACATCACCTTTAATTGCTATATTAGTATTAAAAGCTGATATTTTATCATTTATCTGTAATGTATCTTTAGTTTTTTGCACTTCCCCATTTAATTGTAATACACCAATATGGCTTAAATTATTCACTCCAAGCAAAGCCATAAATGACTCAAAATTATTAATTTTTAAATTATGAATAGCAGATATGTCTTGCTTCAGATTTTTCAGCGTTACATCACCAGATAAATTACTATTTCCAGCAATTAAATTGATATTATGTAAAATTAAGGCTTGTGAATTATAAACTACATTGGAAATAAGAGAAATTTTTTGGTTAATAATAGGAGGTAATTTATCAGTTTTTATTTTCAGAGCGTTAAGTAAAGGTTGTAGATTATCTGCTGCTATTTTAATATTACCATTGAAAATACTCGCCTTATCTAAATTAGAGCTAATATCACCAATGATATTACCCGGATTTGCAATAATATTTGCCTTTAAACTACTATGTTCTATATCATAATTTACGTTTGCCAGTAATTCTATATTAGTATAGTTAAGCCTTGCATCTTTTAAATTTAGATTTTTGCTATCTGCAATTATGGATGCTGTTAACTCATAATCATTTTGTAAATCACTTGGCAGCCCTAAAGTTTTAGTATTACCTTTAATATTTGCAAGACCTATGAAAGAATTATTTTCACTATCGAGCTTTCCCTCAATTTTAATTTTTTCGTCCGCAATATTGATATTTGCACTTAACGGTATTACTTTTCCAATTTCTTCAATATTACCATCTATATAAATTTTTTGCTCTAGAGCCTCTAATACTAAAGTAAAATCTATTGGACCTTTAGTACTTTTAACGTGAGTATCTAAATTAATATTGTTAAATATTTTTTCATTACCATTCTCTCTATATATAATTTTACCATCTGAAATTTTAAAATGATTGATAAGAATAGGGAGTTCTATCTCGTTTTTATTACTAGAAGCTGTAGGTATAGGAGCATCTTGATTTATTTCAGCTTTATTTTTAGGCGTGGAAAACTCCCAATTTTTTTGTCCATTATTTAAAACTTCAAAGTTTATAACCGGCTTTTGTAGCTCTACAGATGCTACTTCAATTGCTCCTCTAAAAAGTGGTAGAAGCTTAAGTGAAGCTTTAGCGTTTTCAACAGATACTAAATAAGGCTCTTTTGTTTTATCTATTGAAGATAATTTAACTTCCGGTAAGGATATTGCAGGATTCGGCAATAAAGATAATTTTATATCGCCATTAATAGTTAAATCTCTATTTATCGTTTCTTTGACTTTATTTATTATTATCCCTTTATAATTGTTCAAAGGGATAAAGAAAGGAATAATAATTAACAATAATATTATACTGATAAATATAATAAGTGAGTATTTCAAAGTTTTATTCATATGATTTAACCTTTCTTAAAGCTATATTTAATTAATCGGTATTTCTTTTGCGTCCTGCTCTTTAACTTCTATGCGTGGCAAGGTGATAGTAAGTATACCGTTTTTTAGACTTGAAGAAATATTTTTTTGATCTACATCCTCATATAAAGATATTACATAATTAAAGTTCTTATTCATATAATTATTTGAATCATCGGCTTTATTTTTGTCTTCAATGTTTCCTTTAACGAATAATTTATTACCATTTACTTTAATTTTGATATGATCTTTATCAAAACCAGGTACTTCCATAATAATAATATATTGTTTATCTTTAGTAATAAATTTGCTCTTAATGCTATTAGATTCATAAAAAGGTAACTTATTTTTAAATAGATTATCAATATTTGTAATCTGGTTGTCTAGTAATTCTATTGCTTGATGTAAGGAAGTTGTATGATTAGAGTTATATGCTTGGTTTTGATTTGCTAATGTAGCATTACTAGATAAGATGACAGCTGCTATAGCTGGGATGTAAGCTTTAATTTTCATAATACTAACCTTGTATACTCGATGAACTTCAAAAATTGGCTACGTCGTTCTATAAGTACTGCGGTACTCACGTATTAAGTATACGCTCCTCTCCTCGTCTTATGAACTCCTTGCTCTTTTTGAAGTTGATCTTCGTCTACTAAATTTTTATTTATTAAAAGTATATATTCTAAATATATAAATTCATTTTACTAAAATTCAAGTCTTAAAAAATAAAAGAGACTTACTCTTATTAAAATTGATGAAAATAGCAGATGGATGAATATTAATAGAGATAAGGTTTAAAAACCTTATCTCTGTTAGATATTACTCGGCAGTTGGAGCACAAAAATCTTCTCCAAGTAGCTCAGGAGTATTATTAAATCCTAAATCAATAATTTCTTGGTTTTCTATACTATATGCAGTTTTAATTATAGAAATAGCATTATCACTAAAAGGTGAGTTTATAACTTCTTCCATTTGCTTGATTATACCCCTGTCATTCGTAAAGATTTCTGTATGAGGGTTTTCAATTTTATTAAGTATCAGCTTAAGTATGTTTTGATCGCCTAATTTAATAGCTTCCACAAGATCTTCTTGATTAACTTTTTTCATCTTATCAAGTGCTAATTTTATAAAATATGGAGTAGCTGTTTTAATTATATCAGCTAAAACTAAGCTGTTGTTTTCTACCATTTTATTAAGTACTAACTTGAATATAAGAGGGCTTCCTAACTTATTAGCTTCGTTTAAAACTAAATTATCAATATTTTCTACTTTATTAAGTAATATTTTTACTATGTTTGGATTAGCTTTTTGTATAGCTGAAATTAAATGAAAAGTTTGAATTTGTATTTTATCAAGTAAAAATTCAGCTACAGAAAGATTTTCTGCATTAATTGCGAATAGTAGAAGTATATTATAATCAGCATTTTTTATCTTAGCATATACCATTTCAAATATTTGTATACTTTGATTTGAAGGTAGAGTGTTACTTGCTGAAATAGCTGAAAGTATATGTAAGTTATTAATTTCAATACTATCTAATATTAATTCAACTGTATTGAGATCAAATTCTTTAATAGCCTTGTCTAAAATTATACTAATATATGAATTATCAATTTTTAATAAATGCTTCATCTCTGATTTAGTTAAGCTATGATAATGTTCATTTAATACAATATTAAATGCTGATTTTAATTTTTCAGGAAGATATGAGATTATTTTGGGAAAATCATACTCAGGAATTAATTCTTGATATTTATTAGAATATTGTTGTTGAAGTTCCGTATAAAATTTTACTACATTCTTATATTGAATTTGTAAAAATTCTGAGAAAGTAACTAAATCCATTTTTTTAATAGATGTATGATCAAACATAAGAGTATGTATATTATCATCTAACTTATAGCTAATAGTAAAATCAGTAGCTATTAATAAAGGTAAGTTTTCTACTATAAAATCTATTAAAGTTTCTTTTCTATTAAATACTAATCGACTTGTTCTATTATTTAATTCATTTTCAGGCTTAGTATAAGTACATAACACTATATTACCTTCAACATCTTTTAAGTTATGCTGAGCTGCTCCTGAATGGCAAGAAAAAATGTGTACAATATTAGGGGTATTTCCTATAGTATTTTTAGCTATTTCTGTAAGAACATTATGTGCCAGCCGTTCTGAAGAATCAAAATCGTTATCTGGTCTAAATAAATTTAAACTTAATTGAGATGGTAAATTTTCTTGAAAATATTCTAAACCATGTGCACGTATAAATAGTTCAACAGGTGTATTAAGATTATTAAGATATTGATCTATTGCACTTGATCTTATGCTTGCCAAATGTGTGGTATTTGGAATATCCGTAATGCCAGGTCCATACATTATTACTTTATTCATATTATTTTATTATCCCCTTATAAAAATATTATATTTTGCATTATACATAAAATATTAACTTTTCACAATAGAATAATTAATATTTTAACTATTTAATAATAATTTTATCTATTAATATTATATTTATATAGTTTTTTGAAAGTACGTTGACCAAAATAAAAGCTAATAATACCTGCAAAGATGGTTTGATCATCAATAGTCCATAATATATCTAAATATTGTACTAATAGAGCAGAGCTTTTTAATGATTTATATTGAACGTATTTAACTATTCCATACATAGCAAAAAAACTATAAGCAAGCACCGGTCTTACCGAGCCGTTTAAGGCATCAACCCAACTAACTCCAGATTTATAAGTAGAATAAAGGGCATGCTGTTCTGCCATTTCTTGTGATATTGTAAGCTCAGTAAAAGTTTTAGATTGGTTAAGTTTGTTATTAGTAATTTGGCGATCTAAAATATCTATCTCATGCCTTTTATCGTTAATATCTTTATAAATTTTCAAAATCTCAGGAATTATAGAACTAATAAAACCTGTTATCGCTGCAAGTAAAGTAATCATAAATATACCTTTGATATTTCAAGGTTTGGTAAGTCAAATTTCGGGATTCGTTGTGGCTTTGTTGCGTAGATCGGAAAATGTCCTCAGTGTCATGCCGCCACGGCATTGTAAGAAAAGAAAGTGATATAATATAAGTTATAAATGTAATATAAACATTTATAAGAGAGTGTTAATACCCTATATAATGATATAGGGTATTAAGCGGGCGTAAGCGACCGTCACGGTATAGTAGGTTTTATACGACCGGAGTCATCAAGGTACTATAGCCCGACTCTCGAGAAGTTTGAATAGTTGGAAGGGATGCGATAAGCACGCCCGATTACAATCCTAAACAATATAAAATCTCGAGGTACATATGATAAAATATCACAAACATATAGGAATTGATATAGGAAAATATAATTTTGTAGTAGGAATAGAGGGCATAAAAGATACAAAAGAATATGAGAATACAAGTTTCGGTATATTTGAATTTATTAATGATAATAAGGATATTTTAGCAAACTCTCTAACTGTAGTTGAAACAACAGGCGGATATGAACTAGAGTTATTGTATAGCTTATGTGAAAGAGGTTATGTAGTACATAGAGCAGATGCAAGAAAGGTAAAGAATTTTATCAGATCATATGGTAATAGTGCAAAAACAGATAAGTTAGATGCTAAAGCATTAGGATTATATGGTAAGGAGCGAGCAGATAAGCTTGAAGTATTTAAGCCTGAATCAAAACAAAATATACAATTATTTCGGTTAGTACAAAGACGGAATGATTTAAAGCAAATGTTAGTTGCCGAAAAGAATAGATTACAACAAGCAAATACAGATAAGTTTGTTAAAAATAGCTGTATAAATATGATAGATGTTTTAAGTAATCAAATTACAGAGATTACTAATCAGGTAGAAGTGATTATATCATCAGATCAGCTGTTAAAAGCAAAGCATGAGATATTGAAAGAGATAAATGGCATTGGTAATATAGTTGCTTTTGAGTTATTAATATTATTACCGGAGTTAGGGAAGTTAACAAGACGGCAGATTGCTTCTCTTGCAGGGCTTGCTCCAAAAGCTAATGATAGTGGTAAATATCAAGGATATAGAAAGGTAGGACATGGTAGAGCAGGAGTCAAGCTATACTATTCCTTGCTGCTATGTCAGCCCGTAATAGCAAGACTTCTGGTTTAAGACTCTTTTATGAGCGACTCATTAACAATGGTAAAAAGAAAATGGTCGCTCTTACCGCTTTAATGCGTAAAATTATTGTCATCGCTAATGCTAAATTAAAATCTCTTCTTTTTAATTTAAAACATAGTTGATGACATCGGAACCACGCAACAACGCCACCACCGGGTGACAGGGGGAAGTTGCCTTACACAACAAAGCTTTCATTTGTGCACACGTAATTCCCATATGTTAAATTTAATATAGCAGGGTATATATTTTGCACTAAGTGTTCATAATAATTAGTAAAATATTGTTAAATATAATAAACTTTAATTATTAACTTAAGGTAAGGAAATTATGCCTGATTCACCAAGTGAAATAACAAAAGGTTACGTTAACGAAGACGTATTAGAGCGAATAGTTAAAGGAGAACCGACGAAAGAAGATGTGGCTACTTTAAGCAGTAGTTTTGAGAGTAATCCAAAAGAGAGAACAGAGTTTGTTAAGAATTTAGGAGATAATTTAACTCCTAATGCATTACATAAGTTAAACTCTATGGTAATGCAGCAAGCCGATAGATTATCACAAGAAACTGATCCGAATTTTCAATGCCGAATTGCTGAAACTAAAATTTTTTAAGAATTATTACAGTTAGAAGCAGAAAAAACGGGCATGAAAGCGGAATTTGATAAAGAGGGCAATTTCATACCTCCTAAATTATCTTCTGCTATTGAAGACCATTATGCTACTTTAGCAGATAAAGGAGGTTTCTATGATAAGCGTTCCGGTTTATCGTCAGATCCTAAAGAAACTAGGATAGCTAAATCAGTGGGTTTTATGCTTGATGCTCCACTGGCAAGAAATACTGAACATTACAAAAATTTACCTCCTCAAGAACAATATGGCTTAGAAGATAAGTTAAGAGATATAAGAGTAAATAGATTAAACGATAAAACTCCTGCCCCACCTCAACATAAAACTGATAAAGAGATGGGAATTAATGAAACAAAACTTACTGATAAAGAAGCTCAAGAAAAAATCTCTAAAATCGGCAAACCATTTTCTAAACTTTTAACAAATAATATAGTTGATGCTACATTAAAAAATCTAGAAAGCGAAAATTTTAAACTAGACGAAGAACATAAAACCAAAATCACTGCGGCATTGTCTGAATCTTTAGAAAAGATTTCATTCTCAGAATTATCAACAAATAAAACGGAAATAATAAATAATCTAACTAAAGACTTGAAAGAAAAGCAGACTATGGTTTCAAAAGCTGCTCATGCTTTGGCCCGGCAAATCTTCTTATCATATTTCCACTGAAAATGTTAAAAAGATTGCTAATAATATTGGTAAAAAATATCAAGAAAATAAACCGCCTGAAAGTGCTATAATCAAATCTACACCTCCTGTTACTTCTAAAAATGAAGAGCAAATAGTAAAAAGAAAAGTTTTATCAAAGAAAAAGTATCCCATATGAAAGATACTTTTGGTAAGGCAGTAATTGCAACAAAAAATATTAATCAACTTCGTACTACTTTGTCTAAATCTGTAAAGGTGAATAAAGATCAGGATAGAGGAAGATAGTTATATACCTTTAATACTTCAAGATTTGGCAAGTCAAATTTCGGGATTCGTCTTTGCTCACGTAGTTTATCTACGTTCCGCAGACTCACCGCTAGATGTATATAGGTGTGGCGTTGCCCGTATGGATCAAAAAGTGCTCACAATGTCATTCCTAGCTAGAAGCGGGAATCCAGAAAAATAAACATAAAAGCAGCAAGTTTTTAAAATTAAAAGCTTAGGTATCTCGCTTTATTCTGGATTCCCGCCTACGCAGGAATGACATAAGAACCATGCCACAACAGTTTTTCCTCGCAATAATGATTTCTTTATTTCAAATTAGACCAGATGCGGTTTTTGGCAATATAGAAGAATATAGTAAATGCTACTAAAAACATCATAACTTTAAGCCCCATAGATTTACGATGTTCCATTTCCGGTTCAGCTGCCCATTGTAAGAATACTGCAACATCGTGGCTCATTTGCTCAACACTTGCGTTAGTGCCGTCCATATAAGTTACCTGACCATCCATTAGAGGAGGGGGCATTGCTATCTGACCGCCTGGGAAATACGGATTATAGTGAGCACCATTCATTAGCTTGAATCCTGTAGGCGGCTCAGTGTAACCGGTAAGTAGTGAATATGTATAATTCGCTCCATCATGACGGGCTTTTATTATCAATGATAAATCAGGCGGATGAGCACCATTATTAGCCGCTCTTGCTGCCTGCTCATTTGGATAAGGCGATACAAAACGATCAGATGGAAGAGCAGGGCGATCAAACATCTCACCATCATCATTCGGACCATCCTTTACTGTATAATTTTTAGCAATTTCTTTGATCTCTTCTTCAGAAAAGCCAATATCCTTAAGATTACGATAATATAAATTGCTTAAGCTGTGGCAAACGCTACATACTTCTTTATAGACCTGAAAACCTCTTTGTGCGGCTTCACGATCAACACTGCCACGCAATCCTTCAAAATGCCATTTCATTTTTTTAGGATGTAACGCTTCCTCATTGGCTAAGCTTAAAGCAGAGGTTAATATTATGATGATAGAGATGAATAGTTTAGTTTTCATAGTGTTTTAAAATTTATATGTAAAGTCATATCCGATCCTGTGGTGTCATCCCGTGGCTTGCTAACTAGATCCAGCATAAAGCGAGATAAATCGAGCTTTTATATTTGTATTTTTTACTGGATCCCGCAGTCAAGCTGCGAGATGACATTAAAGGTTACTGGATTGCCACGTCGATGCGTTGCATCTCCTCGTAATGACGGCATAGTCAAAACTGTATAGATTGCCACGCCACTTTTAGTGGCTCGCAATGACTTTTATATTTCAATAACGGTTCTACAACTCCTCCGGTAGTGGTAGTGGTTTCTCATATTTACCTATTAATGGCAAGGCTACTAGAAAATGGAAGAAGTAATAACAAGCAGCAAAACGGCTAATGGTAATATACGGCTCTTCTGCAGGTTGCCCGCCCAAATAACCAAGTAATAAGCAATCTGCCATAAATATCCAAAAAGCAATACGATATATTGGTCTATAGTTGGCACTTCTTACCTTTGAAGTATCTAGCCAAGGTAATAAGAATAATACAAATATACTGCCAAACATTAGTAGTACGCCACCAAGCTTAGACGGCACAGCACGCAATATCGCATAAAATGGTAGAAAATACCATTCAGGAACAATATGAGCAGGTGTAACTAGCGGGTTTGCAGGAATGTAATTGTCCGGATGACCTAAATAATTTGGCTCATAAAAAATAAAATAGGCAAATATTATGAAATAAACCCCGAAACCAACAAAATCTTTAACAGTATAATAAGGATGAAATGGAATCGTATCCTTAGGGCTTTTAACATCAATACCTTTCGGATTATTTGAACCATGTTGATGCAATGCTACTAGATGCAGCATTACAAGAGCAACGATAATAAACGGCAATAAATAATGCAGTGAAAAGAATCTGTTTAACGTTGGGTTATCCACCGAAAAACCACCCCACAACCATGTCACAATCGATTTACCGATTAATGGAATAGCTGAGAATAGATTAGTAATAACTGTTGCACCCCAATAGCTCATTTGTCCCCAAGGTAGCACATAGCCCATAAAAGCAGTAGCCATCATGGTTAGGAAAATGATTATACCGATATGCCACAGTAATTCCCTCGGTGCTTTGTACGAGCCATAATATAGTCCTCTTGCTATATGTAAATATACGGCTGCAAAAAACATTGAGGCACCAACAGCATGAGTATAACGTAGCAACCAGCCATAATTAACGTTACGCATGATTTTTTCAACGCTATCAAAAGCATGATCAACATGCGGCGTATAATGCATAGCAAGTATAACACCGGTAATTATCTGAATTACTAACGCAATGCCGGCAATAGAGCCTAGATTCCACAAATAACTAAGGTTTTTTGGGGTTTGATAATGGCTAAAATGCTTTAGAAAAGAGAAGACCGGAAGACGGTAATCTATCCACTCTATAATAGCATTAGTCTTTCCAGTTTTTGGGGTAATGTTGTCGCTCATAGGTAATTACCCGATTCTAATTTTTTTGTCGCTAATAAAAGTGTAGGGCGGTACTGCTAAATTTAAAGGTGCAGGACCTCTTCTTACTCTACCTGATGAATCATATTGTGAACCATGGCACGGGCAGAACCAGCCATCGTAATCGCCTTGATTTGCAAGTGGTACGCAACCTAAATGTGTGCAGATACCAATTGTTACTAACCAATTATCATGCCCAGCTTTTACACGATCTTGATCTTCTTCAGGATCAATAAGCTCTGACATTTTTA
This sequence comes from Rickettsia bellii RML369-C, assembly GCF_000012385.1. NCBI lineage: Bacteria > Pseudomonadati > Pseudomonadota > Alphaproteobacteria > Rickettsiales > Rickettsiaceae > Rickettsia > Rickettsia bellii. The sequence continues at coordinate 913,839 of NC_007940.1, read as the reverse complement.
CAGCCCGTGCTTCAGCAATTTTATCTGGAGTGCGGTTAGTAATGAATACCGGTTTTCCTTGCCATTTAACTGTAACTGTTTGACCTACAGCAATATTTGATAAATCAACTTCAATTGATGATAAGGCAAGAACATCGGCTGAAGGGTTTAAAGAATTAATAAGAGGCCAAAGCGTACATGCAGCTCCAACCGCTGCAACGCTACTAGCCGTTAAGACCATGAAATCACGACGTGAGGTTTTAGAGCGATCCTCAAACTCTACTTTGTTATCGTTGTTAGTATCTTCAGTATCTGACATATTTAGTTTGTATTCGTATTATTACCATTATCATAAGGATTTACTATTGGGGAACGCAGTTCGGGAACAGTGCCATCACCCTCGCCACCATCTTCAGGCTTGTTAATAAGCCTTTCTACACCTTGCTGTAATTCTTGCTCTCCTGTACCTTCTTTAACTTCATATTTTCCTGGATCACCTAAACAATTCCAAAAGTTAACTAAATTGTCCCAATTAGGACCAAGTTTTACAGTACAATTTTGAGCAATAGCTTTACTAGTATCTAATATCTCAACTGTTGTTCTGCCAAAATAGTC